>NZ_JBEXMH010000016.1:0-157676 GCF_040610415.1 Amycolatopsis sp. NPDC004079
GGTGCTTGTCAAGGCGGGAAAGATGCCTTGACAAGCACCTCCGCGCCGCGTTTTTGGCTTCGTATCGGGGTGCGGGGGTGGTGTGGGTGCCTGGTTGGTTGGGTGCATCGGCTGCGGTTCGGTGGGTGGTGGGGCTAGCGCCCCAATGTGGCATTGGGTGCGTGGGACGCACCGAACGCCACATTGGGTGCATCGCGGTAGCGGCGGCGGTGAGCGGAGTGGTCCGTGAAGGGCTCCTTGAGGGAATCAGATTCCCTCAAGGAGCCCTTCACGGACGGTGGCGGGTCGTGAGGGGAACCCTGACGGAATCAGATTCCCTGAGGGTGGCCCTCACGGAACGCTGGACCGGATGGCGGGTTTTGTCTACGCTTGGAGAATGACTTCCGCGTTTCCGGTCACTCGCACGCTTTCCAGTCGTCCTGTCACGGGGCCTCCGGTGGTGCTGATTCATGGGTTCGCCTCGTCGGCCGCGTGCGATTGGCCTGCGGAGTACTGGGCCGATCCGCTGGCGGCCGCGGGGCGGGAGACGATCGTGGTGCATCTGCCGGGACACCCTGGCGGGCCCAAGGTCGGTGCGGCGGCGGAGGTCACCGCGACTCGGGTGGTGGACGCGCTGGCGGAGTGCGCGGGAGCGGACGAGGTCGACGTCGTCGGGTATTCGCTCGGGGCGCGGCTCGCGTGGGATCTTGCTTCGCATCCCAAGGTTTCCGTGCGGCGGTTGGTGCTCGGCGGGTTGAGTCCGCAGGAGCCGTTCGCGGCGGTGGATCTCGTGGCCGCGCGCCAAGCTGTCCAAGGTGGACCGTCGCCGGATGACCCGTTGACCGGGGCGATCACGGCCATGGCGGCGGCGGGGGACTCGGCGTCGTTGCTGAATCTCGTCGAGGGGTTGGCCAGCGAGCCATTCGATCCGGGGGCGGGGGTTCCGCGGGTGCCGACATTGTTCCTCGCGGGGCGGCAGGACTTCATGGCGCACGGGATCGAGCAGCTGGTGGCGCGGGTGCCGGGCGCGCGGGTGCGGCAGGTCGCGGGGGACCACCGCGGGGCGTTGGTGGGGGTCGAGCTGCGGGAAGCGGTGTTCGACTTCCTCGGGGCCGAGACCGTCTGAGGAGTGTCGAAATGGCCTCGGCGGCGCAGTCGTGCCAGCCTGGGGGCCATGACGACACCGGCGCAGCTCCGCAGAACCGCCCTGTCCTACCCGGAGACGGCCGAGCTCGACGTTGACGGCACGGTCGCGTTCACGGTGCAGGGCAAGGAGTTCGCTGCCTTGCGACCGGACCGGCAGGTCGTGCTCCGGATGACTGCGTCCGATGTGGACGAGATGCGCGGGGAGCACCCGACCGCGCGCCGGGTCGCGCGGGCTGGGGTGCGGTTGCCGATCGGGGACATCAACGGGCAGCAGCTCAATCACTGGGTGCGCCGGGCGTGGCTGGCCCGCGCGCCGAAGCGGTTGGCGGCTCCGGTGGCCGCCGCGGGGACGGCGGTGGCGGGGGAGGTCGGCGACTTGCCCAAGGCGATCGGGAGTCCGGCCACCCGGGCGTTGCACGGTGCGGGGATCACGACCTTGGCGCAGACCGCCGAGTGGACCGACGCCGAGCTGCTGGCGTTGCACGGCGTCGGCCCGAAGGCGGTGCGTCTCCTTCGTGAGGCGCAGGGCTGATAGGCCCTCAGCGGCGCAGTCGGGCGGCTGTGGCCAGGATCGGCGTTAGCGCGGCGGTGGCCGCGGCGCCGAGCGGGGTGTCGGTGGCGAGGATCCATTTGACCGTCTTCATCGCCAGAGTTAGGACCTCGCTGCCGCGTTCGCGCATTTCGGCTTCGAATCGTGCGACGGCGGTGGTGCTGTCGGTTTCGGACAGGTGCTTGACCAGGCTGGCGGCGTCGCGAATGGCTGCGCCTGCGCCCATTCCGGCCGTGGGCGGCGTGGCATGGACGGCGTCGCCTAGGGCGGTGATCCGGCCGGTGGGCCAGGGGGCTAGGTCGGCCGCTCGGGTGGAGGCGGCGTTGAAGCGGAAGGCGGCGACGCTGTCCGGGTCGGCCTTGGCGATGACTTCCAGGGTGCGCTCGGCCCAACGGCGGTTGCGGAACGTCTCCAGGATCGCGGTCTGCAGTTCGCCGCCGCGGAGGGTGCGCAGGGCGTCGGTCGCATTCGACTCGGCGAGCATCGCGCCCCAGATGTAGGTGGGGCCCGTGGTGACCGACATCCGCAACTCGGGAGCGTCGAGTGCGGCATTGCCGACTGGGTCCAGGAAACCGACGTACAGCGCAGCCCCGTGCGGGGCGATCGCGGTGCCGGAGCGCGAGCGCAACCGTTCCTGTTCGGAGAGGCTGAGGTCTCGGCGGAGGGTGCGGCCGGAGAAGCCGACAATGCCTGCCGGGCGGTTGGTCGGGCCGCCTGCCAGGTGCCGCGCGACTACCGAGTGGGCACCGTCCGCGCCGACTATCAAGTCCGCTGAAACCGGTGTGCCGTCGGCGAAGAGGACTTGGGGGCCGTCGTCGCTGACGCCGGACACGGTGCGTCCGAGGTGCAGGTCCTCGCCGACTGCTTCGGCCAGCAGAGTGCGCAGGGTGATTCGGTCGACGTCCACGCTGCCGCTGCCGCTCAGGTCGGGGCCGTGTCCGAGAAGGCGGCCGCGGCGGTCCCAGAACGCGTCTCGTTCGCGGAGCCGGAGGGCCGAGCCTGACGCTAGCAGCCGCTGCATGATCTTTGGTTCCACCAGTTCTGCCAGTGCCGACTGTGCCCGGTCGTCCAAGGTGATGTGGTAACCGCCGGTCGCTGTCACGTCGGTGTCGCGGTCGAACACCGTCACCTCGAATCCCCGGCTGCGCAATCCCGCGCCCAACGCGAGACCGCCGATTCCGCCGCCGACTACCACTACTCGCATGCCTGACTGTCCTTCCGCTCTTTCTGGAACGGAACCGACCTTGCCCGGGGTAGTGGACATTGAGTGGCCAGTACATGATGGGGTGATGGCGAATACTTCCCACCGGGCGCTCCGGCTGCTGTCTCTGCTGGGGTCAGGACGGGTGTGGCCGCTGCGCGAACTTGCCAAGCGGCTCGAAGCCAGCGAACGCACTGTCCGCCGCGACATCGAGACCCTGCGCGGGCTCGGCTACTCGATCGCCACCGTGCACGGTCCCGACGGCGGCTACCGTCTCGGCGCCGGAAACACGTTGCCGCCGTTGCTGTTCGACCACGACCAGGCCCTCGCGGTGGCTGTGGCGTTGCAAACCGCGCCCAGCACGATGTTCGGATTAGGCGACGACGCTTCGCGCGCCCTGGCGACCTTGCAGCAGGTGATGCCTCCCGCGCTGCGGGCGTCGATGGAGTCCCTGCGCCTGACCCGGCTGCGGAACTACTGGGAATTCCCCGGACCGCCGATCGATCCAGCGGCTCTCACCGCTGTCGGAGCCGCCGTGCGGCACCGGCAGGTGCTCGTCGCCGAGATCCTGCGTCCGGACGGCACCCGCGCCGAACCCGGCGACGCCGACTTCGAGGCCGCGCACCGGATCGAGCCGCACCATCTGGTTGTCTGGGCCGCCCGGTGGTATCTGGCCGCTTACGACCGCACGGACCGGAAATGGCGAGTGCGGCGGGTCGACCGGCTGAAGGTTCGCCCGACCACACAGCGGTTCCCGGCCCGAGCGCTGCCTGTCGACGATCTCGCGCAGTTCGTGATGAGCACCCACGATCGCGGGGACACCCCCGCGGAGTGGGAGTGCACCGGATCCGCCCGTCTCAACCTGCCCGCGGCCGTCGTGGCGCGCTGGGCTCCGGGCGGCTCGGTGGCGGAAGACCTCGACGCCGGCCACTGCCGGCTCACGCTCGGGGCCTGGTCCTGGGCCGGGATCGCGGGCATCCTCGCCACTTTCGACGCCGAAATGACCGACGTCCGTCCGCCCGAACTCGTTGCCGCGTGCCAAGAACTCGCCCGGCGATGGACCGCTATGGGGACTCCGGCCCGGTAGGAGCGGGATCCGGCGGATCGCCCTCGAAGCCGTTGGCCCAGTAGCGGCCGCGCAGCGAGAGGTTCTGCAGCATCCCGGTGGCTTCTTCCGCCGACATCGGCGCGGGGTCCGTTTCGAGCCACCACCGCAGCACGGCGAGTTGTTCGCCGACCCACGCCCTCGCCAGCACGCCGAGGTCGATGCGCGGTTCGACCTCGTGGTGGTCGGCCCGGGACTTGAACACCGAGCGCACCGCGTCCGTCCGCGCGTCGGTGAACTGCCGCAGTGCCCGGCCGTCTCCTTCGCCGCGCAGGATGAGCAGGTACAGATCCCGGTTTTCGCGGGCGTGCCGGAAGAGTTCGAGCGCCGGTTTGCCGGTGAAGCCCACCGAGGACGCCGGGACCAGCGGGCGCAGCCGTTCGTCCAGGTCCTCCTGGAGTTCGGTGACGACGTGCCGCAGCAGCGCGTCCTTGTCCGGGTAATGGCTGTAGAACGTCGCGCGGCCCAGGTCGGCCCGTTCGGTGATGTCCTCCACCGTCACGTTGGCGTATCCGCGTTCGAGCACCAGCGACACCAGTGCGTCGCGGAGCAGGCCGCGCGTGCGGCGCGTCCGTCGGTCAGTGGTCGGCATGGGCCCCCTTCGGTCGTGACCGGCCGAGTGTAGCGAACTGTTGACACCGCGACCGTTAATAGACACAGTGTTCAGCATTGGTCAATCTGACGGATAACAGGGAGTCGCCGTGAACCTGGGCAGCTATGTCACCCGCGCCAGCACGTTCTGGCCCGATCAGCAGGCGCTGGTGTGCGGCGAGCGGCGGTGGACCTACCGCGAACTGGAAGAGCGGACGAACCGGCTGGCGTCCGCGCTGCTCGCGTCCGGCGTCGAGCCCGGGCAGGCGGTGGCCACCTTCTCCGGCAACAGCGCGGAGCTCGTGGAGACCGAGATCGCCTGCTACAAGGGCGGTTTCCTGCGCGTGCCGATCAGCGCGCGGCTGTCCGCGGGCGAGGTCGAGCACATCCTGGCCGACGCGGACGTGCGGGTGCTGCTGGTTGACGCCGAGCACGCCGACGCAGCCCGCAAGGCGGCCGCCGCGACCTCGTGTTCGCTGATCGACTACGACGGCCGCACGCCGGATGCCCAGTCTTATGCCGACGTGCTGGCCGCGGGTTCGCTGGAGCCGGTCGCGATGGAGGTGGCTGTGGAAGATCCGTCGGTCTTGCACTTCACCTCCGGATCAACCGGGAAGCTCAAGGCGGCGGTGCAGACGAGCGGGAACCGGCTGGCGAACATGCGCAAGCGGCTGATGAGTCCGGAAGGCGCGCCGTCCGCCTCGGAGCGGTATCTCGCGGCGGGGCCGATCACGCACGCCACCGGAATGGGTTTGCTGGCCGCGTTTTCGCGGGGCGCGACCGCGGTGGTGCTGCCGCGGTTCAGTGCCGAGGAGTTCCTGCAGGCGGTCGAGAAGGAGCGGATCACCTCGACGTTCCTGGTGCCGGTGATGCTGAACATGGTGCTGTCCCATCCCGCCGTTCACACCGCGGACGTGTCCTCGCTTCGCTGTCTGCGGGTGGGCGGTGCGCCGGTGTCGCCGCAGCGGTTGCGCGACGCGGTGGCGGCGTTCGGTCCGGTCGTCATGCAGGGCTATGGCCAGGGCGAGACCACCAGCGGCGTCACGGTGCTGACCTGTCAGGACGTGGTGCGCGGGATCGAGGAGGACCCGGAACTGCTGTCCTCGGCCGGTCGGCCGTTGTTCGACTCCGAGGTCCGGGTAGTCGACGACGAAGGAAGGCCAGTGCCCGCAGGGGAACTCGGCGAGGTGGTGGTGCGTGGCCCGGACTGCGTGACGGAGTACTGGCACGAACCGGACCTGTCCGCGGAGACGTTCCGGGACGGCTGGGTGTACACCGGCGACATCGGCTACCTGCGCGCCGACGGCTATCTGTTCATTGTGGACCGCAAGAAGGACATGATCATCTCCGGCGGCTACAACATTTTCTGCACCGAAGTGGAGTCTGTGCTCTACGAGCATCCCGCCGTTTCCGAGGCGTGCGTGGTGGGCGTGCCCGACGAGCAGTGGGGCGAAGCGGTGAAGGCGGTCGTCGTCCGCCGATCTGCGGTGACTGCCGAGGAACTGATCGAGTTCTGCGCGGAGCGGTTGGCGCGCATCAAGAAACCGCGTTCGGTGGATTTCGCCGACGAACTCCCGGTGAACCGCAACGGCAAGATCGACCGGCGCGCGGTGCGGGACCGGTATTGGGCGGGCGAAGCCCGGAAAGTCCACTGAGGAGGCCCGGCATGTCCTTCACTCTTACCCCGGCTTACGACGACAACCCACGCCTGGCGGAACTGGTCAGCCGATTGCGCGAATACCTGTCCGGCGAACTCGCCGATTACGAAGCCGCTCTCGGACTGACCCCGGAGACCCCGTTGACCCGGGCCGTGATCGAACCGGTCTGGAAACGCTGCCGGGAACTGGGTTTCTACGGCGTCCACCTGCCCAGCGAGTACGGCGGCCTCGATCTGAGCTACACCGAACTGGCCGCGCTGAAGGAGGAAGTCGGCGCGTCCGGCCGGATCCTCTACCATTGCGTCCTGGGCGACTTGGGCGGCCCGCTGCGCGCTGGCGCGATCTTCACGACGGCCACCGAAGACCAGCGCGAGCGGTACCTGCTGCCGGTGGTTCGCGGCGAGCGCGCGTGCTGCTTCTCGCTCACCGAGACCAACGCCGGGTCGGATGTGCGGGCCATGCACACCACCGCGACCCCGGACGGCGACGGCTGGCGGATCACGGGGCACAAGGTGTTCTCCTCAGCCGGTCCCATCGCGGACTTCTCCGTGCTGGTCGCCCGGATGGCGGGGGAGGACGAGAGCTACTCGGCGTTCGTGGTCGATCTGGACTCACCGGGCTGCACCGTCGCCGACGGCGAGGTTCCGATGTCTGGCCAGCACATCGAGTCCGACATCATCCTCGACGACTGCTACGTCGGCCCGCGGCAACTGCTCGGCCAGGTCGGCGACGGCCTGCGCATCGGCCTCGGCCGGGTCACCACCAACCGGCTGCTGCACTGTCCGACGGTGCTCGGCCACGCCCGCCGCGCGCTGGAACTCACCATCGAATTCGCCCGCACCCGCCAGGTGTTCGGCGGCCCGCTGGCGGCGCTGCAGTCCATTCAGCACAAGATCGCCGACATGGCCACCTCCTACTACGCGGCCCGCGCCATGACGTACGACGCACTGTCCGAATTGGACTCCGGCAGCAAACCGAGCACGGAGGCGTTCATGTGCAAGCTGTTCGTCGCGGAGAACGCCTTCCGCATCGCCGACGAGGCGGTGCAGATCCACGGCAAGGCCGGGCTCGTGCGCGGGGCCGAGGTGGAGTGGCTGTTCCGCCGTCTGCGGATGTTCCGCGTGCTCACCGGGTCGTCGGAAATCCAGAAGAACGGCATCGCCAAAGTCCTGCTCCTGCCGTCCGGGACCCAGCAGTGAAGCCCGCCGGCACCCGGCCGCGATCAGCCGCGGCGACGGACGGCGTGACCGGGAGCAGTTGGCTGCGCCGCTGGTCGGTGGTGGCGATGCTGCTGCTGTTCATGCTGATCAACTACGGCGACAAGGCCGTTCTCGGGCTGGCCGCGCGCCCGATCATGCACGAGTTCGGGCTGAGCCCGTCGCAGTACGGCCTGTTGTCCAGCGCGTTCTTCTTCCTGTTCAGCGTGTGCGCGCTGGGGGTCGGCTTCGCGTCGAGCCGGATCTCGACGCGGTGGATCCTGCTGGCGCTCGCGCTGGTCTGGGCAGTGACGCAGGTATCCGTGGTCGCCGCGAGCGGCGTCGGACTGCTCCTGATCAGCCGGATCGTGCTCGGCGCCGCCGAAGGGCCCGCACAGCCGATGGCGCTGCACGCCGCCTACAGCTGGTTTCCCAACGCCAAGCGCAACATCCCGAGCGCGCTGATCGTCGGCGGCGGCGCGCTGGGCGGGGCGATCGCGACCCCGCTGCTCACCGTGGTGATCGTGCACTTCGGCTGGCGGGCCGCGTTCCTGGCCATGTTCCTGGTCGGCTGCGTCTGGTGCCTGCTGTGGCTGGTGATCGGCCGCGACGGCCCGGTCGACCTCGCCCCGTCCGGCGCGGCGCCGGTCCCGGCGAGCCGGGTTCCGTACCGGCGGATCCTGCTGTCCGGAACGTGGCTCGGCGGGTTCACGGGCGCGTTCGGCGCGTACTGGACGTCGACGCTGATGGTTGCGTGGCTGCCGTCCTACCTCGAAATGGCGCTCGGCTACAGCGCCGGCGAGGCCGCCGCGATCACGACGATTCCGTGGGTGGCCGGGCTGATCCTGACCTTCACGCACGGCGCGATCACCCAGTGGCTGCTGCATCTCGGCGTGCCCAGCCGGATCGCCCGCGGCATCCTCGGCGGCTGCGTGCTGATCTTGGCGGGCTTGGCGATGGTGCTGCTGCCGACGGTCACGCAGCCCGCGCTGCGGATCGTCCTGATCGCCGTGGCGTTCAGCTTCCACGGCGTCACCTTCGCCAACGGCCAGACGGTCAACAGCGAGATCAGCCCGCCCGCGCAGCGAGGGGCGGTGCTGTCGGTCAGCGTTGCGCTGGTCACCGTCGCCGGGCTGGTCGCGCCGTATCTCACCGGTCGGCTCGTCGAGGCCGCCGACGGACCGGCCGCCGGTTTTGCGACCGCGTTCGCGATTCCCGGAGTCCTGATGATCGCGGGCGGGCTGGCCGCGCTGTTCTTCGTCCGCCCCGAACGCGACGCTCGCCGTATCGCGGCACTCGCCGTAGCCAAGGAGAAACCGTGACCACTCCGTACACACTGGACAATGCTTATTGGAGCCGCGGCTACGTCGACCCGGCGTTCGTCCGCCTCGGCATGACCAGGGCCAGGGAAACCGGCCCGACCCGGCGGGTGTGGCGCGGCTCCGGCCCGCGCTGGGACCTGCCCGAGGAGCCGCACAACCTCGACGACCTGATTGTCGGGCCGCTGGGGGTCACCCTGGCCGAGTTCCTGGCCAGCGCGGAAACCGACGCGATCCTGGTGGCACACCGGGGAAAGATCGTGTACGAGCGGTATTTCCACGGCATGCGGCCGCACGACGTTCACCTGTCCGCGTCGGTCGCGAAGTCGTGGACCGGGCTGCTCGCCGCGATGCTCCTGGACGAAGGCGTGCTCGACGCGGATCAGCCACTGTCTCACTACGCGCCTGAACTCGCAGGCACCGCATTCGGCGACGCCACGATCCAGCACCTGCTGCACATGGGCACCGTGATGGACTACAGCGGGCGGCCTTTCTGCAAACCCCTTGAGGCACAACGGTATTTCGCCGCCGTCGGCATCGTGCCCCGCCCCGCTGGGTACACCGGCCCGACGAGCGTCAAGGAGCACCTCGCCACCGCACGGGCCGTCGCACCGCCGGGAACCGAATTCCGCTACGACAACGGAAACACCGAGGCCGTCGCGGAAGCCCTCCGCCGCGTCACCGGCGTGAGCCTCGCCGATCTGTGGAGCGAACGGGTCTGGTCCCGATTGGGCGCCGACGAGGACGGGGCTTACTGCCTGGACCCCACCGGCACGGAGATCGCCTGCGGCCGCTACAGCGCGACCCTTCGCGACCTTGCCCGGATAGGGGAGATGCTGCGCAATGGCGGCGCGATCGGCGACCGGCAGACCGTACCGGAACGCGTCGTCGCCGACCTGACCAACGTGCCGCCCGGTCCCGCGCAGCGCGCCTTGCCGACTGGCGCCGCGTGGCCGATCGGCTACCACAATTTCTGGTGGGTCCCCGACGACGGCCACGGCACGTTCGGCGCGCGGGGCATCCACGGCCAGCGCCTGCAGGTCAGCCCGGGGCGGGAGCTGGTCATCGCGCACTACGGATCGCACCTGATGTCGCCGTCGGTCCCGGTGCCGCCGCTGGAAGCGGTGTTCGCCCAGATCAGCGACCACCTGGCCGGGTAATGCGACTCTGCTAGCGTTGCCTTGTGGTGCAGAAGATCCAGGTGTCCGAAGCGCGGTCGAGGCTGCTCGCGACGGCCACCCGGATCTTCTACGCCGAAGGCCTCCACTCGGTCGGGATCGACCGGATCGTCGCGGAAGCGAAGGTCACCCGGGCCACGCTGTACCGGCATTTCCCCGGCAAAGAAGACCTCGTCGTCGCGTACCTGCGGGGCGTCTCCGAGATGGAGCGCGACGGCATCGGCAAGATCCTCTCCGGCAACCCTCCCGCGGCCGACGCCCTGCGCGCCATCGCCGGATTCATCGCGGAGAGCATCCAGTCCGCGCACTTCCGCGGCTGCGCTTTCCTGAACGCGGCGGCGGAGTACCCGGACCCGAAACACCCGGTGCACCAAGCGGTCCTGGCGCACCGGGAATGGTTCCTGCGCACAATCACGGACCTCCTCGCCCAGATCGGCGACACTCCGCCGGAGCCCGCGGGACGGCATTTCGTGCTGCTGCGTGACGGTGCGATGGCGTCGGGCTGCCTGACGGACGCGGCTGCGGTGGGCGAGACGTTCCTGCAGGGCGTCGAGGGCATCCTGCAGTTCCGCCTCGACTCCGCGACGACGTAACACTTCGGAAAGACCCTTCTGCCTTGACGCTGTCCCGGCGTCGCGACAGGCTCAGAGAGAGACAGAACGTTCGTTCTACCTGTGCTTGGGAAGGATCCCCGTGACCATCGTTGACAAGCCCGCCGCCGAAACCTCGGCCCCGTTGCGTCGGCTGTATTTCGTCCGGTTCGCGTTCGCCGTCGTCTGGGCCGCGCTGCTGTTCCTCACCTCGAAGTCGCACGTCGGCCCGATCGGGGTCGTGCTCGTCGTCGGGTATCCGCTGTTCGACGTCGCCGCCGCGATCGTGGACGCGCGCTCGTCCCGCGCCGCCGGGTTGTATGTGAACATCGCGATCAGCCTGCTGGCGGGGATCGGCATCGCCGTCGCCGGCGCGTCCGGTGTTCCGGCAGTGCTGCGGGTTTGGGGCGCGTGGGCCGTCGTGGCCGGTCTTGTCCAGCTGGTCGTTGCTGTCGGCAGGCGCGGGATGGGCGGCCAGTGGCCGATGATCCTGAGCGGCGGCATCTCCGTGCTGGCCGGGGCGAACTTCGTCCTGAGCGCGGGCGCGCCGAACCCGTCGCTGGCGACGGTGGCCGGATACGCGGTCCTCGGCGGAATCTTCTTCCTGGTCTCGGCGATCCGGCTCGGCCGCGCTGGGGACGCTCAGCTCAGGCGAGCGTGAGGAAGAGCTTCTCCAGCTGTTCCTCGGTCATCGCGGTCTCGTTGCCTTCGCCGTCCGCGGAGACGCATTCGCGCAGGCCGCTGGCGATGATCTTGAACCCGGCCCGGTCGAGTGCGCGGGAGACGGCGGCGAGCTGGGTGACCACGTCCTTGCAGTCGCGGCCCTCGTCGATCATCGAGATGACCCCGGCGAGCTGGCCTTGCGCGCGGCGGAGCCGGTTGCGCACCTGGGTGACGGTGTCCTGGTCGCCGATCATGAGGTCCTCTTCCTGACTGGTCGGTGAAGTTCGGATGGGTTCAGGAGCGGCGCTTGCGCCACGGCCACGAGCGCGGCGGCCGCGGTTCGGCGGGATGTCCGGGGCACCACTCTCCGGCGGGCACGGCGGCTTTGACCTGGTCGACGTGCTGGCCGCAGCCGGCCCAGGTGGTTTTGCCGCAGGTGCGGCACGCAACGGGACGGCACATGGTCATCCTTCCGGGATCGTCGGTGCGCCGACGCGCGGCCGGCGGAGTTCGGCGAACGCCGGGACGGCGGCGGCCGCGCGCAGGGCGTCGAGCAGGGCGCGGCCCTCGGCAGGGGTGGGCAGTTCGGTGAGCACCGGGCCGAAGAAGGCCCTGCCGTCGATCTCGGTGATCGGGCTGCCGCCGGTTTCGCCGAGCGCGTCCTGGCTTGCCCGGTGCGCACTGTGCACGGCCGGGTCCGCGTCGACGGAATTCGCTTGGTCCGCAAGGTCTTCCGGCAATTCCGCGGCACGCAGGGCCGCGCGAAGCAGGGCGCGGTCGACCGGCTGCCGCTGCTCGTGAATGCGGCGGGCGAGCGCGAGATGGAACCGGGTGGCAGCCGCCGGGTCCTCGATCGCGGCGCGGACTCGGCCAGCGTGCAGCGAGTCCTCGACCCGCTGACGGTGCGCCTCCGGCACGGTCTGTCCTTCGTTGAGGACGGAGAGGCTCATCGGCCGCACCGAGAACTCGGGTTCCGCGTCGGCGAGCCAACGGTAGGCGAGCCAGGCGAACGGGCAGACCGGATCCGCGTAGAGCACCACCCCGGTCATGCCAGCTCCCGGTCGAGTGCGTCGAGCGCGGATCCGAGTCGTTCGGCGGCTTCCGCGGCGACCTCGGCGACGCCCGTCGCGACCTCGGCCATCATCGCGGGATTGACCGCCTCGACGATCGTGCCTCCGGCCTCGTTCTCGCGGACGACCACGTTGCAGGGCAACAGCAATCCGATCTCGCGGGTCGCGGTGAGCGCACGGTGGGCGAGGGGAGGATTGCACGCGCCCAGGATGGTGTAGCGCTCCATTCGCTCGTCCAGCTTCTCGCGCATGGTCGCCTGCACGTCGATCTCGGTCAGCACGCCGAATCCTGCCCCGGCGAGCGCGGTTCGCGTCTTGGCCAGCACGTCGTCGAAACCCGCGCCTTCGTAGGTGCGGGACAAACTCACCTGCACGGCTGCTCCTTTCCGTTGCCGTTGACAATACCCCCGGGGGCATTGCATATGCCCCCGGGGGTATCGGTCAGCGCGATGAGGGCAGTCCGCGCCGCGTGGGACCGGATCACCGCCCGGGACGGGCTGGTCGAGCGTTCGGCAGGTCGGGATGCGGCGAATGGCGTGAAACGGTCATCATTCGCTCCAGGGCGAAAGCCGGGTTGGGGCATGCCTGGACGGGGAGCACAAAGGGGCGGGATCTTCCTCATCGTTTCGGCGACCACGCGGGTCGTACTGCCGCCGCCCTGGGGACTAAAGACACCGGCAGCGCGGACGTCCGCCCGCAGTGACCGCGGGTCGCGCCGGAATAGCGTCGGCTGCGGGACGAGCGGTGCGACCGGACGCGAGGAGAACTCAGTGCGAATCCTGACCCTCAATCCTGGTTCGTCCAGTTTGAAGGCAGCGGTCGTGCACGACGGCACGGCGGTTGGCTGGGCTGCTTGGCAGAGCGAATTGTCCCGTGCCGCGGTCGACGCGGTGCGGCGGTGGCCGCGGCCGGACGCGGTGGCGGTGCGGTTCGTGCACGGCGGCGCGCAGAAGACGCCGGTGCTGGTGACCGACCGGGTGGTGGCGAATCTCGATCGGCTCGTACCGCTGGCGCCGATTCACCAGCCGTTTTCGCTGGAGGTCGCCGGGAAGGTCCGGGAACTGTTGCCGGGCGTGCCGGTGGTGGCTTGCTTCGACACCGCGTTCCACGCGAACCTGCCTGCCGCCTCCTCGCATTATCCGTTGCCGCGCGAGTGGACGCGGCAGAACCGGTTGCGCCGCTACGGTTTCCACGGGTTGTCGGTGCAGTACGCGGTACGCCGGACAGCGGAACTGCTGCGACGGCCCGTCGATGGGCTGCAGCTGGTGTGCGCGCACGTGGGTGCCGGGGTGTCGGTGACCGCGGTGCGCGGCGGGCGGAGCGTGGACACCTCGATGGGGTTCACCCCGTTGGAGGGGCCCGCGATGGCGACCCGGTCCGGTTCGGTCGACCCGGGATTGCTGCTGCACGTCATGAAGACCGCGCCGATGGGACCTGACGAGCTGGCCGACGCGTTGTGCCTGCGGTCCGGGCTCGCCGGGATGAGCGGGACCAGCGGCGATCTCGGCGAGGTGCGGGCGGCCGCGGCGGATGGGAACGCTGATGCCGCGCTGGCGGTCGAGGTCTACGTCCACCGGCTCCGCCGGGAAATCGGGGCCGCCGCAATGAGTCTCGACCGGCTCGACGCGCTGGTGTTCACCGGCGGGGTCGCGGAATACCAGCCGGAAACAGTCGCCGAGGTCGCTCGCGGTCTCGGGATGCTGGGAGTGCGGATCGGGACACTCGAACAGTCCGATGTGGACCGGACGATCAGCGCGCCGGGTTCGCCCGTGCCGGTGCTGGTGGTCCGTGCCCGCGAGGACCTGGAACTCGCCCGCGACGCGGAGGCCGTGCTCGCGGATCTGGGAAATGAGGTGCACCGTGCACGTACTGCTGACCGAAGCGAAGTTCGGTGACAGTGACGCGTTCTGTCGGCCGTTGCGGGACAACGGGTGCCGGGTCAGCCGGTGTCATTCGCGGGAGGGGTTTTGCCTCGCCCTCGGGCCGGGGACGTCGTGCCCGCTCGACGACCGCGCGGATCCGCCGGTGCTTGCCGTGGACGTCCGCGGCGCCGGGGACGAGATCACGACGCGCGAGTTCGGGATTGTGTGCGCGTTGCGGGCGCTGGTTCCGGTGGTGCTGGTGCCGCCGGAGCCGGGGCTTCCGGTGACGGTGCCCGCCGGACTGGCGGACCGGGTCACGGTCACCGATGCGGAGAGCTTGCTGGCGACCTGCCGGGCCGCGTCTTCACGGCCCGCGGGGGCGTTGAGATGACCGATGTCGCATTCTCCTGGGATCGTTCCGCGCGGGCGGTGCTCGCCGACGCGCTGGCGAGGCTGGATGTCCGCCGGTTCGTCGTCGAGATCCGGCCGGGGGAGCTGGCGATCGCGCGCGTCGGCCGTCTCCGGCACGATCCCGGCGGGCGGCACGTGCTCGCCGGATGCGGCACCGCGCTCTCGGCGGCCTGGATTGTGCTGCGGGGGCTGGGGATCCGCCCGGTGCTGTCGTTCCCGCACGATCCCGGCCGCCCGGACGTGCTCGCGGCGGTGACCCCCGGCGCGGACGACCCGGCGACCGTGAGCGACTGGGACCGGTATCTCGCCTTGCGGGCGGTCGCCGGACCGCCGCGGGGACGGGCGGTGCCGGTTGCCGATCCTGGCGTGCTCGCGGCGCTGGCGGGCGAGAACCCGTGGCCGCGCACCGAGGTGACGCGGCATGCGACCAGCCGGGGTCTCGAGGTGGTCGCGGACGGTGCGGGCTGTGTGGACCGCGTTCTGGTCGGCGCGGCAGTGCATTCGGTGCGGGTCGCGGCGGCGGTGCGCGGGTTGACGACCGAGGTGCGGCCCGGCGGACAGGGAAGCGCGCCACAGGCAGTAGTGCTGGTGTTCGAGGGCACGCGTCTTTGACCGCCGTGATCCCGGCAGGTAACGGGTTTCGGCTGCCGAGGACCTGTCGGCAATTCTCTTCCGGCGACCGCGCCGAAGCAGGCGCGAGTCCACTTCGGAATCCCCGTGCCGCCGGATC
Source organism: Amycolatopsis sp. NPDC004079 (assembly GCF_040610415.1). Lineage (NCBI taxonomy): Bacteria > Bacillati > Actinomycetota > Actinomycetes > Pseudonocardiales > Pseudonocardiaceae > Amycolatopsis > Amycolatopsis sp. NPDC004079. The sequence goes on from NZ_JBEXMH010000016.1 coordinate 15,250, forward strand.
CGGTGACGTTGGTCCCTGCGCCCGGTGGCTTGCGGCCGGAGCGCGAACGGGGTGCGGCGCGGTTTGCTCGGGCAGTACGACACGACAGGAGTGACCGCCATGGAGAAGACAGCCACTGCGGCGGGTTGCCGGTCCGGCGAGTGGACGCTCGCCGAAGCCGAGGTGCTGGGCCGCTCAGTCCTGCGGGCCCCGTCCGCGCACCACGCGCAGCCCTGGCGAGTCGAGCTGACCGACGGCGCGGTGCTGCTGTGCGAGCGCGTCGACGTGACGTTGCCGCGGCACGACCCGCACCGGCGGGACCTGGCGATGTCCTGCGGGACCGCGTTGGCGAATCTCGAGCTGGCGGTCCGCGTGCTCGGCAGACGGGCGGAAGTGACCGTATTGCCGGATCCGGCGCACCCGGAGGTCGTCGCGCGGGTCGAAGCGGCGGAACCGTTGCCGCCCACTGACCAGGAGTTGCGGCGCTACGGGGCGATCATGGTGCGGCGAAGCCATCGCGGGGCGTTCACCGGACTGCCGGTCACCGCGGAGCAGACCGCGCGGGTTGTCGCGGCCGCGGTGACGACCGGGGTGAAGGCGGCGCCGCTGGACGGGACGGAGCGGCTCGCGAAGTTCTTCGAGCACGCCGCGCGCGCCCTCCAGGACGACGAGGCCTACCAGAGCGAACTGGCGCTCTGGACGGTCCGGGACGAGGCGTTCCCGCATCGGCATGGTGCGGGAACGCGGTCCACGGTCGAGCTGCCGTGGGGCGGGCTCGTGCGGCGGCGGGCGACGGTCCTGCCGGACCTGCTCGTGCGGCGGGAGCGTCTTGAAGCGGAAACGGTGCTGCTGTTCACCACCGCTGACGACGCGCGCGCCGACCACATCCACGCCGGTTACGCACTGGAGCGGTGCTGGCTCGAGGGGGTCACGCTCGGTCTCGCCGGCGCGGTGCTGACCCAGCCGCTGCGGGTGCCCGAGGTGCGTTCGGCGCTGTGCGAGGACTACCGGCTCGCCGGGTTTCCGCAAGCGCTGCTGCGGCTGGGGCGCTCGACCCGCGTCGCGCCGTCGAGCCTGCGTCGCGGCGTCGCCGAGGGCCTCGGCCGGAAGTGGCGATGAATACGTAACCGACCGGGTCGCCATCGAGGACGGCGCCGGGCTGCGTCGCGCCGGAAAGCTCTGGCGCACAAGGAAAGGACGGACCTGATGCGCGCACGTGATCTGATGTCCGCGCCAGTGTGGACAGTCGATCCGCAGACACCCGTCAAGGAGGCGGCGGAAATCCTGTCCGAGCACGGCTTCACCGCGCTTCCGGTGGTGGACGACGACCGGTTGATCGGCATCGTCACCGAGGCCGACCTGATCCGCGGCTGCATCCCGGTCGAGACGCGGTCGGCGTACCCGCACCATTCAGAAGCCGCTGAGACGACTGTCGGCGCGGTGATGACGTCTCCGGCGACCGCGATGTCGTCCGGCACCGACGTCGCCGATCTGTGCCAGGCACTGGTGGACGCGCGGATCCGGGCGATGCCGATCGTCGACGGGAGCCGGGTGATCGGCATCGTGACGCGCGGCGACGTCGTGCGCGTGCTCGCCCGCGAGGACAGCGCGATCGCCGCGGACGTGCGGCACCGGCTCGAGATTTACGGCGGCACCGGCCGCTGGAAAGTCGAGGTGCACGACGGGATCGTGCGGATCGTCGACCTTTTCGACGACGAAACCGATCGCCACGTCGCGACGCTGCTGGCACTGGCGGTGCCCGGCGTGGTCGGAGCGGACTTCGCGTCCGCGGAGGAGGTGGAGAGATGACTGGCTGGACCCGCACGGTGCTCGTCGGAGTCGACGGTTCGGAGGGCTCGGCGGACGCGGTCCGCTGGGCCGCGCGGCTCGCTTCGGGACGCGATCTCGAACTGGAACTGGTGCATTGCCTCCAGCTGGCCGGGCTGGTTTACGGCGGCGGCCCCGCTGAAAGCGCCGGGCTGTTCGCAAGTATCCGGCAGGACGGAGAGCGCATCGCGGCCGAGGCGCGCGAGCTGGCGCTTTCGGTGGACCCCTCCCTGGAGGTCAGCAGCGAGGCGTTGACCGATTCGGCGCCGGCCCTGCTGATCGCGCGGTCCCACGCGGCCCGGCTGGTCGTGCTCGGCCGCGCCGGGATCGGCGGGTTCGCGGGCATGCTGGTCGGAGCGACGACCGGGGCGGTCGTCAGCCACGCCGGGTGCCCGGTGGCGGTGGTCCGCGGGAGGCAGGGCGACGGGCCGGTCGTGGCCGGCGTCGACGGCGGCTGGAGCAGCGACGCGGTGCTCGGGACGGCGTTCGAGGAGGCCAGTTTCCGGCAGGTGCCGCTGGTCGCGGTCCATGCCTGGATCGACGTCGTCTACGACTCGGCCGAGAGCTCGGCGCGGCTCATGCCGCAGTGGGAGAGCCTGGAGCCCGCCGAGGAACGGCTGCTGGCGCAGCGGCTCGCGGGCTGGCAGGAGAAGTACCCGGACGTCGAGGTGCGGCGGAAGGTGGTCCGCGACCGGCCGCGGCACGTGCTGCTCGACGAGTCCAGCCGCGCGCAACTGCTGGTCGTCGGCAGCCGCGGGCGCGGCGGGTTCGCCGGGATGCTGCTCGGCTCGACCAGCCAGGCGATGGTCCACCACGCCTCCTGCCCGGTGCTCGTGGTGCGGGACTCGAGGCGGTGACCGCGGCTCCGGCAGCGACGCTCGCCGAGAAGGAATTGGCGCAGGTCGACGCCCAGTGGCGAGCCGCGAACTACCTTGCCGCGGGTCAGATCTATCTGATGGGCAATCCGTTGCTGCGGGAGCCGCTGACCGCTGGGCAGGTGAAACCGCGGCTGCTCGGGCATTGGGGCACCTCGCCCGGCCTGAACTTCGTTTACGCGCACCTCAACCGCGCGATCCTGGCGCACGATCTCGACGCGATGTTCGTGACCGGGCCGGGCCACGGCGGTCCGGCGCTGCTCGCGAGCACCTGGCTGGAGGGCAGCTATTCCGAGCTGTGGCCGGAGGTTTCGCGCGACGAGGAGGGGATGGACCGGCTGTTCCGGCAGTTCTCGTTCCCCGGCGGGGTGCCGAGCCACGTGTCCCCGCACGTGCCCGGGTCGATCCACGAGGGCGGCGAACTGGGCTACTCGCTCGCGCACGCGTTCGGAGCCGCGTTCGACAACCCGGGCCTGCTCGTCGCGTGCGTGGTCGGCGACGGCGAGGCGGAGACCGGCCCGCTGGCGGCCAGTTGGCAGGCCAGCCGGTTCCTGGAGCCGCGCCGCGACGGGGCGGTGCTGCCGATCCTGCACCTCAACGGGTACAAGATCGCGAATCCGACTGTCCTGTCCCGGATCCCGCCGTCCGAACTGGACTCGCTGCTGCGCGGCGCGGGCTGGGCTCCGGTGTTCGTGGAGGGCGACGAGCCCGCGGCGATGCACCAGGAGATGGCCGCGGCGCTGGACGCGGTGGTCGCCGACTGGGCTCTGATCCGCCGCGGCGACCCGTGGCCGATGATCGTGCTCCGGACGCCCAAAGGCTGGACAGGACCGGCCACAGTGGACGGTGAGCCGGTCTGCGGAACCTGGCGGGCGCACCAGGTTCCGTTGCCCCGGGTGCGCGAGGACCCGGCGCACCTGCGGCAGCTCGAAGAGTGGCTGCGGTCCTACCGGCCGGAAGAGCTGTTCGACTCCGCGGGCCGCCCGACCGAGGCGGTCACCGCGCTGATCCCCACCGGTTCGCGACGAATGGGCGCGAACCCGCACGCGAACGGCGGTGTGCTGCTGCGCCCGCTCTCGCTGCCGCCGGTCGCCGAGCACGCCGTGCAGACCTCGGCACCGGGGGAGCGGGCTTCGGAGCCGACCCGCGCGCTGGGCCGGTTCCTGCGGGAAGTGTTCCGCCGCAACGCCGAACGCGCGAACTTCCGGCTGTTCGGCCCGGACGAAACCGCGTCGAACCGGCTCGACGCGGTGTACGACGTGACCGCGAAGACCTGGGAGCTGCCGACCGGCCCGCCCGACGACCGCCTCGCCCCGGACGGGCGCGTCATGGAGGTGCTGTCGGAACACCTGTGCCAGGGCTGGCTCGAGGGTTACCTGCTGAGCGGCAGGCACGGGCTGTTCTCCTGCTACGAGGCTTTCGCGCACATCGTGGACTCCATGGTGAACCAGCACATCAAATGGCTGCGCGTGCACCGCGAGATCCCGTGGCGGAGGCCGGTGGCGTCGCTGAACTACCTGCTGACCTCGCACGTCTGGCGCCAGGACCACAACGGGTTTTCCCACCAGGACCCGGGTTTCGTGGACCACGTGGCGAACAAGGCCCCGGAGGTCGTGCGGGTGTACTTCCCGCCGGACACGAACACGCTGCTGGAGGTGGCCGCGCAATGCCTGCGCAGCCGGGATCTGGTCAACGTGGTCGTCGCGGGCAAGAACGAGACACCGGACTGGCTCGACGCCGAGGAAGCCGCCCTGCACTGTGCGCGGGGCCTGGGTATCTGGGAATGGGCCAGCACGCACTCGGACCGCGAACCGGACGTCGTGCTCGCGTGCGCGGGCGACGCGCCGACTCTGGAAATCCTTGCCGCGGCGGCGATCCTGCGCGAGGAGTTGCCCGAGCTGGCGGTCCGAGTGGTGAACGTGGTGGACCTGATGCGGCTGCAGCCGGAGGCGGAGCACCCGCACGGGCTGAGCGACTGGGAGTTCGACGCGCTGTTCACCCCGGACCGGCCGGTGATCTTCGCCTATCACGGGTACCCGTGGCTGATCCACCGGCTGGCCTACCGCCGGACGAACCACGCCGGGCTCCACGTGCGCGGCTACACCGAACACGGCACCACGACCACGCCGTTCGACATGCTGGTGCGCAACCGGATGGACCGGTTCCAGCTGGTGATCGACGTGCTGGACCGGGTTCCAGGCCTGCTCGCCACGACCGGGCCGCTGCGGCAGCGGATGACCCGCATGCAGGAACGGCACCGGCGCTGGATCACCGAGCACGGCGAGGACCTGCCCGAGGTGCGGGAGTGGCGGTGGTGGGGCCGGTAGCCGCCGTTTCCGCCGCGCCCCTGCTCCGCACCGGCGGATCCGATCCCGGATCGCCGGGTTCCCTGAGGGCCGTTGGTCCCTCGAATTCGGGACAGGTTCCGCTACTTCGCGAGCCCTCGGGGAGAGACGCTCGGTTCAGTACCCCACACCCGGAGACTTCCCATGAACGTTTTCCTGCCGCTCGTCGTCGACCAAGCGCTCGCCGCCGCGGTGCGCGCGCCGTCCCCGCAGAACACCCAGCCGTGGCGGTTCGTCGTCGACGGGCCTCGGATCGAGGTGTGGCTGGACCGCGACCGCGTCCTGCCGGTCGCCGACCCGGCCGGGCGCGAGGCTCGGTTGTCCTGCGGCGCGGCGGTGTGCAACCTGATGCTCACCTTGCGGGTCAACGGCGTGCGCAGCCGCGTGCGGATCGCCCCGGAGGCGGCTGACCGCGATCTGCTGGCGGTGGTTTCGATCGAGGGCAACACCCGTCCGTCCACTCTGGACAGACGGCTCGTCGAGGCGGTCTACCGGCGGCACACGAACCGGCGTCCGCTGTCCGACCGGGCAGTGCCGCCGTCGGCGCGGTCGCTGCTGCGCTCGGCCGCGCTGGGCGAAGGCGGCCACCTGGACTTCCTGGACAGCTCGGGCCGCTACGCCCAGGTGACCGCGCTCGTGCGCCGGGCGGAGACCGAACAGGCCACGGACGCGGACTTCCGTGCGGAAACCGCGAAGTGGACCGGTCGCGCGGCGGAGTGCCCGGACGGCGTGCCCACTGCCGCGTTCGGTCCGCCCGCGGACATCCCCGGCGTGGTGTCGCTGCGCGCGTCGCACGAGAACCGGTCGATTCCGCCGCGGCCGTTCGAGCAGGATCCGGTGCTGGCCGCAGTGCTGACCCGGGACCAGGGCATGGCGGCCGAGGTCCGCGGCGGGATGATCATGGAACGCGTCCTGCTGACCGCGACCGCCGAGGGGCTGGCGACGTCGTTCCTGTCCCAGCCGTTCGAGGCACGGTCGACACGGGCCCAGCTGCTGGCGGCCTTCCACGACCTGGGGCACGTGCACACGCTGCTGCGCATCGGATACGGGCTGCCGACGCGGATGACCGCGCGACGGCCCGCTGCCGAAGTGACGACGGTGCGGAGTTCGCCGGAAGTCCCGGCGTTGTGAGCATTCCGGCGCGCGCAGCAGGGCGGAAGTCCTCTGTGGACAGCGTGCTTGCGGGGCGATCCTGGTGGAGGGGTCGCACGAAAGGCACGAGAGATGGAAGCGTCGGCTGACCGCGTCAGGCAGTGGTGGCACCTGCTCGTTCCGGGACCCGCTTCAGTAGCGCGGGCTTCGGACCGATTCCAAGCCGGCCTTCTCGTCGCGCCGGTACTCGTCGGGCTGGCCGCGGTCCCGTTCTCGGCTGCCGCCGGGTCGGAGCTTTACCGGACACAGAAACCGGTCTCGACCCGTGAGCTGGCGCAGCGTAGCCAGGCGACCGCGGTGCTGCTGACCGACGGCCCGGCTACCACGGTAAGCGGACGCAGCGGGGTCTTCGCCGGCTCCGCGCTGACCGCCGCCTCCTGGCAGGCGCCGGACGGATTGCGCCGGGTCGGCGAGGTAGCGGCCGGCGAGGGTGCGCGGCGCGGCGACCAGGTCCCGATCTGGGTGGACCGGGCCGGAAACCCGGCCGCGCCGCCGCTGACCGCGTCCGCCGTGCTGGTCGACGCGGTGTGCGCGGCACTGGGGCTGTGGGTTTCGGTGTGCTTGCTGGTGGCCCTGATGTGCGCGGGCACGGTGTTCGCGCTGAACCGGCACCGGATGGCGACATGGCAGCGCGAATGGGATGCCGAACAGGAGAAGCACACCCATCCGTGAGCGTTCGGTTCAGCGGGCGACCGCCCAGGCGAGTACCAGCCCGACCGAGTTCGTGGCCACGTGCACGAGCGCCGGAGCGAGCAGACCGCGGCCGAGGTAGCGCCACCAGCAGAGGAAAACGCCCACCGCGGCCGCGGCGAGCATCGCCAGCAGCGAGACCACCGCGAGCGGCAGGCTGCCGACGGTCTGGCGCACCGCCTCGTTCTGGGTGAGGGCGAGCGACGGCAGCAGATGCCACAGACCGAACAGCGCGGACGCGCCGAGCACCGGCCGCCAGCGCCAGCGTTCGCCTCCGCCGAGCAATGCCGGGAGCACGCCGCGGAAGGCGACTTCTTCGACCAGGACGGTGCCGAACGGGATCCGGACCAGCGCGAGCCACATGAGCTGGCCGAATCCGTGCGAGCCGACCCGTCCGTCGTGGAACAGCACGCCCAGCGGCGGGAGCGCCGCGGCGAGACCGAACCCGAGCACCACGACGGCGAAACCGCCCAGCCCGAACCGGAGCGCCCGGCGCGCGTGCTGGCGGCTGAACCCGATCTCCGCCCAGCCGATGCCGACTGCGCGCGCGAGGAGCAGGAGCACGGCCGCAGTGACCGTTCCGCAGACTGGATAGGCCCAGCCGGGCAGTACCCGGTTGGCCAGCACGGTGGCCGTCGCGAGCAGCAGCACGGCAAAAGCCACCGCTACGGTCCGGTGAGCGGTGCCCTGCGGCTGTTTCGGGACAATGGCGGGGAAGGACATCGTGATTCAGTCTGCCTCGCGACGGCATCGACGGCTCGATCGCCCTTCCTCATCAGGTTCGCCGAGGCCTCCCGGCGGCTACGCTGCGTCCGTGCAGGAGACACGGCTCGACCTCGCTCGGATCCGGGCAGCCCGCCAGCAGATCGACCCAGTTTTCCTCGACACTCCGCTGTATCGCTGCGAGGCGCTGGAACCCGACCTCGGGTGCGCGGTGAGCATCAAGCTCGAAACGGCGAACCCGGTCCGCAGCTTCAAAGCGCGCGGCACCGAGGTGATCACCAGCTTGCTCGCCGACACCCGCTCGACGGCCGTCGTGTGCGCCAGCGCGGGCAACCTCGGCCAAGCCCTCGCGTGGTCCGGTCGCCGCAGAGGGCTCGACGTCACCGTCGTGGCGTCCCGCTTCGCCCCCGCGATCAAGCTCGATCGGATCCGCGCGCTGGAGGCCAAGTTAGAGCTGGTCGACGGCGACTTCGAGGAGGCTCGCGAGCGCGCGGTCGCCATCGCACGGCACGACGGCATCCGACTGGTCGAAGACAGCCTGGACGTCGAGACCTGCGAAGGCGCGGGGACCATCGGACTGGAACTGGTGGCGACGGAGCCCTCGTTCGACGCCGTCCTGATCGCGCTGGGCGGAGGCGCGATGGCCACTGGCATCGGTCAGGTGCTCAAGGCTTGTGCGCCTGAAATCGAGGTGATCTGCGTCCAGCCACAGGGCGCACCGGCGATGACCCGCTCCTGGCGCGAACGGCGCGTCGTCACGACCGACTCGACCGACACCATCGCCGACGGCGTCGCCGGACGGCGGCCCATCCCGGCAGTCCTGGACGACCTGCTCCTGCTCGCGGACGACGCAGTCCTGGTCGAGGAGTCTTCGATCGTCGCCGGGATGCGGCTGCTGCTCGACCGCGCTGGCCTCGTGGTCGAACCCTCTGCCGCACTTGGCATCGCGGCGATCCTCGAAGACCGCGCCCGCTTCGCCGGACGGCACGTGGCCACCATCGTCTGCGGCAGCAACGTCGACCCAGCCGCCTATCACCGCTGGGTCGGCGCGGCTTCGCACTAGAGGCCTGGAGGATCGGCTCGGTGACGGCGGAAGCAGCCAGACTCCCGGCAAAACGGACGAAAGCCCTTGCGGTGCTTGAGGAATCGCTGCCCGGTCAGGTGTGAGCGATCCCGCAACCATGTCCGTGGGCAATTGTTGCATACTGCATCAATGTCGTCGGGTGAGAGTGCGGGGAAACGCGGGCTGGTCGTGCCGGTGCGCCAGCCGGTGGGCCGGTGGGTGCGGGAGAGCCGGACCGGGCTGGTCGGGCTGGCGGTGCTGATCGGGGCGGGCGCGGGGCTGGGCGCGGTGGTGTTCCGGTGGCTGATCACCACGTTCACGCACGTGTTCTCGGGGCACGCGGACTACTCGGACGCGGGACGGGCGGCGCATTCGTGGTTCCCGGCGCTGGGACCGTGGTTCCTGCTGCTGGCCCCGGTGATCGCGGGCCTGATTTACGGGCCGCTGGTCTACCGGTTCGCCCCGGAGGCGCGCGGGCACGGGGTGCCGGAGGTGATGTACGCCGTCGCCGAGCGGGGCGGGCGGATTCCGGTGCAGGTGAGCGTGGTGAAGGCGCTGGCGTCGGCGTTGACGATCGGGTCCGGCGGTTCGGTGGGCAGGGAAGGTCCGATCGTGCAGATCGGGTCCGCGCTGGGTTCGGCGCTGGGCCGGGCGGCGCGGCTGCCGGAATCGCGGCTGCGGGTGCTGGTGGCGTGCGGCGCGGCGGGCGGGATCGCGGCGACCTTCAACGCGCCGCTGGCCGGTCCGTTCTTCGCGATGGAACTGATCCTGCGGGATTTCGCGGCGGAATCGTTCGGGGCGGTGGTGCTCGCGAGCGTGACGGCGAGCGTCGTCGGGCGGGCGGTGCTGGGGAACGCGCCGTTCCTGGACCTGCCGCCGTTCACGCTGCGCAGTCCGGTGGAGTATCTGCTGTTCGTGGCGCTGGGCCTGGTGGTCGGCGCGTGCGGGGTGCTGTTCACCCGGGTGCTGTACTGGATCGAGGACCTGTGCGACCGGCTGTGGCGCGGCCCGGAGTGGCTGCGCCCGGCCGTCGGCGGGATCTTCCTCGGCGGGCTGCTGCTGGCGCTGCCGCAGATGTACGGGGTGGGCTATCCCGTGCTGCAGAACGCGGTCGAAGGCAAGTACGTCTTCGGGTTCCTGCTGGTCCTGATGCTGGGGAAGATCGTGGCGACCAGCCTGACCATTGGGATCGGCGGCTCGGGCGGGGTGTTCGCGCCGTCGCTGTTCATCGGCGCGATGGCGGGCACCGCGTTCGGGATCGCGGTGCACGCGTGGTTCCCGTCGGTGACGGCGTCGCCGGGCGTGTACGGGCTGATCGGCATGGGCGCGGCATTCGCCGGTTCGGCGCGGGCCCCGATCACGGCGGTGATCGTGCTCTTCGAACTGACCGGGCAGTACTCGGTGATCCTGCCGATGCTGACCGCGATCGTGATCGCGACGGCCGTGAGCCGCGCGCTGAGCCGGGACACGATCTACACGCTGAAGCTCCGTCGCCGCGGCATCGATCTGGACAAACACCCCTCCGCGCGGCGATTGGCGGGCACGAAGGTCTCCGCGGTCACCGAACCGCTGCCGGAGCCGCTGCGCGAGGACCTGCCGCTGGAGCTGGCCGCGCACGCCCTCGCGCTGTCCGGCCACGGAATCCTGCCGGTCATCGACGAGGACGGCCGGTACCAGGGCTGCGCCACCGCCCGCGCGGTCGCCGAGGCAGTGGCCGAAGACCACGTAGGCAGGGTAGGAGATCTCGCCGAACTGCCTCCGCTGGTGACGAGCGATTCCACGCTCGCTGATGCGCTCGACGCGTTGAGCCAGGCGCCGGGAACCGGCCTTCCGGTGCTGACCGGGACTGACGAGCTGACGGGGTGGATCACGCACCAGTCGGTGCTGAGCGCGCTGGAACCCGCGGTGAACCGCCGCTGAGGAGCTGGCTCTCGGAACGGCGACCGCGTCCCGAGAGCTCCCGGCTGGAGATCGGCCGAAAGTGGCCGGTTCGTGGCCTGGCCTGTCCGGTTTCGAGCGGCGATCCTTGGCCGCATGGCGATACGGGCGCTCCACCTCGAAGAAGGACTCCTCCGGTGAGGTCCCTGTCTCGCGCTCCCGCCAGGCTGGCCGCCGCGGTCGTGACAGCTCTCGCCGTGCTGGCGCCACCCGCCGCGCACGCGGACGAGCAGGCCCCGCCTGTCCTCGCCGACGGGTTCGGGCTGACCCAGGTCGGTTCGGCGACCGGAACCGGCACCGACTTCGTCCTCACCGTGACCACCGCACAGGTCGCCGGCCCGCATCACCTCAAGATCATTCTTCCGGCCGGCTACGACTCCCACCCGGCCAAGCGCTATCCGGTGTTGTACTTCCTGCACGGATCCCCGGACGACCCGGCCGCCCAGGGCTATCCGGCGCTGACCGCCTCCAGTTCGGTGATCACGGTCATCCCGGACGGCGGCCACCGCGGCTGGTACGCGAACTGGCGTGACCGCAACACCGTGCTGGGCGCGCAGAACTGGGAGAACTTCCACCTCGACCAGGTGATTCCGTTCATCGACGCCAACCTGCGCACCATCGCGGCGAAGAAGGGCCGCGCGGTCGCGGGAGTGTCGATGGGCGGTTTCGGGGCCTTGCACTACGCCGAGGACCGCCCGGATCTGTTCAGCCAGGTCGCTTCGCTCTCGGGAGACATCGATCTGTCGGTGGACTCGATGGACTTGCGGATGGTCGCTGTCGCCACGGTGACCAACGCCGTCGGCGCGATCTGCGCTTCCGCGTCCGGCGCCGACAATTGCACCCAGGACTCCTACGCGCCTGGCGTGGACAGCGACGCCCTGTTCGGCTCGCCCTACCCGGTATTCGACGCCGATCGGCTGTGGAACGCTGCCGATCCTTCGACGCACGTGGACAAGTTGGCCGGTGTCGGAGTCTCGATCTACGTCGGCAACAACGACGCATTGGAATTCTGGCTGGAAGGCGCGGCGAAGCACGTCAAGGATCACCTCGACGCTCTTCGGATGCCGTACTACTACGTGGATTACGGCAACGGCGCGACGTGGGGAACGAACTGCAACGGCGGTCACAACGGCTACTGCTGGGAACAGGATCTCGTCGACTACCTCCCGCGCCTGGAAAAAGCTTTCGCCGCCTGAGTTCTCCGGCAAGGAAAACGACCCGCTGATTTCGCCTTAACCGCGAGGAAGGACGGTTCGATGGCGAGCAGGAGGAGACCGAGAACCGGATTGTCGCTGGCTTTCCCGGCCGCGGTGCTGCTGGCCGCGACGACGGCGACGGTCCCGGCCATGGCGACCGACCACGGGCCGGACCAGCCGACGATTCGCTACACCGAGTACGGCATCCCGCACATCATCGCGTCGAACTGGGAAGGAATAGGAGAAGGATACGGCTACGCCGCGGCCAAGGACAACATCTGCACTTTGGCCGACACCTACCTGACGGTCAACGGCCGCAGATCCCGATTCCTGGGTCCCGACGGCAAGGCGAGCCCGGGGGAGCACCAGAACACCACCACCAACCTCAACAGCGATCTGTATTTCCAGCGCATCAACGACAACCACGTAGTGGAGCGCCTGGCCGCCCAGCCTGCCCCCGACGGGCCGGAGCCGGAGGTGAAGGAAGCCATTCACGGCTACGTCCAGGGGTACAACCGGTACCTCGCCGAGACCGGGGCGGACAACATCTCCGATCCGGCGTGCCGCGGCGCCGCCTGGGTTCGCCCCATCGCGGAGTCGGACGTTTACCGGCACGCACACGCCGAGATCATCATGGGCAGCGCGGAGGCACTGCTGGACGGCGAGGTCAACGCCGCGCCGGCAGGGGCCGCCGCGCCGCCGCGGGCGCTCCCCGCGGAGGAGACCGCCCGCCGGATCGCCGACGCGGTGGCTGCCGCGCGCCGGCAGGGAATGGGCAGCAACGCGCTGGCGGTCGGTGCGCAAGGGGTGTCTGGGGGCACCGCCATGCTCCTGGCCAACCCGCATTTTCCCTGGCAGGGCAAGAACCGGATGTGGCAGAGCCACCTGACGATCCCGGGGCAAGCGGACGTCTCCGGTGCCAGCCTCCTCGGGTTTCCCGCGGTGAACATCGGGCACAACAACGACGTCGCCTGGAGCCACACGGTCGCGACAGTGGCCCCGTTCGGTCTTTTCGACGTGCAGGTGGATCCGTTGCACCCCACCGTCTACCTGGTCGACGGCAAGTGGGAGAACATGACCTCGCAGCAGGTCAGCGTCGAGGTGCTGAACAAGGACGGTTCGCTCGGCACGGTCACCAGGACGTTGTGGTCGACCCGGTACGGCCCGATCACCACTTCGCTCCAAGGCGTTCCGTTGCCCTGGGTGGTCAGCGCGCACGCGGTCCGCGACGTGAACATGGACAACCTCCGGGCGTTGAACACCTGGTTCCGGCTCGACCGGGCCAAGGACGTGCACGAAGTGGTCAGCACCCTGGAGCGGACACAGGGAGTTCCCTTCTTCAACACCGTCGCCGCCGACCGCAAAGGCAACGCGCTGTACGCGGACATCCAGGCCGCCCCGAACATCACCGACGAGCACGCGCAATCGTGTCTCACCCTTACCGGCCAGTTGCTGTTCAATCAGGTGAAGCTGCCTGACGTGCCGCCGATCTCCATCTTCGACGGCAAACGCGGCGAATGCGACTGGCCCAACGACCCGAACGCCGCCGCCCCCGGCGTCCTGGATCCGCACCGGCAGCCACGCCTGATCCGGTCGGACTTCGTCGGCAACGCCAACGACAGCGCCTGGCTGTCCAATCCCGCCCAGCCCCTGGCATACCCCCGGGTCATGGGCGATTCGGCGACCCCGCGGTCGCTGCGAACCCAGCAGCTGATCCTGACCGCGCAAAACCGGATCAACGGCGCCGACGGCCTTCCCGGCCGAGGATTCACCCCGGAGACCATGCGGCAGCTGCTGTTCGCCGACCGCAGCCGGGCGGGCGATCTGGCGCTTGATTCCGTGGTGTCGATGTGCCGCGACCTTCCGTTCGGGGTCATCCTGGTCGACGGCGTCCTGGTGAACGTGAGCGAGGCGTGCCCGGTCCTGGCCGGCTGGAAGGACCACAGCTACACCGTCGCCAGCCGCGGATCGTGGCTGTTCGAGAACTTCTGGTTCTACCTCTCCGGCGGCGATCTGTTCAAGAGCGTGCCGTGGCGGGTTCCCTTCGACGTCCGGGATCCGGTGCACACCCCCAATTCGCTCGACACCGGCAACTCCGCGGTGCACGACGCGTTCGGCCGGGCGGTCATCGCACTGCGCAATGCCGGCATCCCGCTCGACGCCCCGCTGTCGGACATCCAGAAGGTCACCCGCAACGGCGAGCAGATCCCGGTCCACGGTTCGCTTTCGGATTTGGGCGTGCTGAACGTGATCACGCCGGGCCAGAACAGCGACGGCAAACTGGACGTGGTCTTCGGCTCCAGCTTCGTCCAGGAGGTGCGGTTCGCCGCCGACGGACCGCCGCAGGCCTCCTCGGTGCTGACGTATTCCCAGTCGGCCGACCCGACCTCGCCGCACTACGCCGACCAGACCAAGTTGTTCTCGGCCGGCCAATGGGTGCCCGAGCGGTTCACCGAAGACCAGATCGCCGCCTCGCCCGCGCTGAAGGTCGTGGTCCTGAACTGAGGACCCCTGATTCCCGCCGTCATCCTCGGATCGCTTGAGCGGGCGGCAGATTCCCACTGAACGGAGAGGTTGCATGAGGAAGAAGAACATCGCGGCTCTGGTGACAGGTTTGCTGGCGATAACCGGGCTTTCGGTCTGGACCGGACCGTCGGCGCGGGCCGCCACGGCACCGTGCGACGGGACTTACTCGATCGCTGTCGGCGGGTGGCGGAGCCATTGGTGGGACGACCGGTTCTTCAACGTCACACAGCACGTCGGGTATCCGACCGACATCCCCAACGGCGCCAGCACCCAGGCCGGCGTCAACGAGCTGAACCGGCTGGTCCGCGAACAACGCGCGGCGTGCCCGGGCCAGCACGTCAAGATGATGGGCTACTCCATGGGCGCCGCGGTGGTGCACGTCTGGGTCACCACGAACTGGATGTCGTTCGACAACGTCAACGCCATTCTCGTCGCCGATCCGAAGCGGCAAGGACCTCCGGGAGCCGACGGCGGAACCGGAGTGTTCGGGCCCGCGGTAGGCGCTCCGCTCGCCGGGGTCGACCGGTTCTTCGGCAATGTGCCCGTCAAATCGATCTGCACCGTGGACTACGTCTGCGACACCTCCGCCAACCCGCTGGGGTACCCGGCCGACCACATCAACCACTACGACGTCGATTTCGACGGCAACCACCACAACGACAACGCGAACGAGCAGTGGTACAACGGCGTCTGGATGCCGTGGTAAGCCACCGATCTGGGCGGGGCCAGGCGTTACGGCGGCACCGGCGCTGAGATTCCGCCGGACCCAGCGATCTTCTCGCGCCGGGACGCGTCGGCTTGTGTCCACTGTGGTCAGTGCGGGGCGGAGTCGTCGTCGAGGGCGGCCAGCTGTCGGTGGACCCGGTCGGCGCGGTCTGTGCGGTGCTGGGTCTGGTAGAGCGCCAGCGCTTGCCGCCAGACCGCGCGGGCCTGCTCGCGGCTCCCGAGGGCGAGATACGGGTGCCCGAGCCCCTCGAGGGCTTCGGCTTCGAAGAAGGCGTGGCCGTGGTCGTGGCACAGGGCGAGTGCTTGCCGGTAGTAGTCGACGGCCATCGCGTGATCTCCGCGCCGGTGGGCGATGTAGCCGAGGCTGTCGAGGGTGTTGGATTCGGAGACGGGGTGGTGATGCCTGCGAAGCAGGGCGAGTGCGGCCTCGCAGTGGGCGCGGGCCTCGTCGAGTTCGCCGAGCAGGGCCGCGCTCCAGCCCATCATGTTCAGCACATCTCCTTGCCAGGCGGGCATTTCCAGGGCGTCGAAGAAGACGAGTGCGGCGCGCTCGTGCGCCAGTGCCTGGCGGTGGTGCCCGTGCTGGTCGCAGACCGCCGCGAGGAAGCGGAGAGCGTGGCCCTGGCTGAGCGGGTCGCCGGACTCCCCGGCCAGGGCGACCGCGTGCCGCAAGTGGTCCAGCGCGTCGTCGGGCCGGTCGAGCAGGGCGCAGGTCCAGCCGAGGAACCGCCGGGCGAGGCTCTGGGCGACGGGATCGGCGAACCGGTCGGCGGAGGCCGCTGCCGCGGACCAGACGGCGAGCGAATCGTAGTTGTGTCCCCTGCGGTGGAGGGACGGACTGAGCGCCCAGGCCAGTTGCCACACCTCGCGGTGCCAGCCGTTCTCGGCGGCGAGGCGTTGGGCGGCAAGCAGATTGGGGTGTTCCGCGTCGAACCATCGGATGGTCGCCGCCCGGTCCGCGGGCGGGCGCGGGCGGCAGCCGGGCGCCGGGGGAGCGAGCCGGACGGGCTGGCGGTGCGGGTCGAGCAGCTGGCCGCTTCCGCCCGCGCTGTGCAGGTAGTGCTCGACCAGACGTCGCAGCGCGGCGTCCCTCGTGCGCTCGGGCAGGTCGCGGCGGGCGACGGCCTCGGCGTGGAGCTTGACCAGGTCGTGCATGCGATATCGGCCAGGCAGGTGGTGGTGGACGAGCGAGACCTGCTCCAACGCCCGCAGCACCTCGGCGGTCTCGTCCTCGGGCAGTCCGGCCAGCCCGGCCGCGGCGGGCAGCCCGATGTCCGGACCGGGCGCGAGACCCAGCAGCGCGAACACCGTCGCCTGATCGGCGGTGAGCGCGCCGTGCGTCCAGGAGAGCGAGGCCCGGACGCTGGCGGCGGTGTCGTCGGCGTCGAGCGTGTCCAGCCGGTCGGAGGCGTGGCGCAGTTCGGCGGCCAGCGCCTCCAGCGGAAAGGAGGGCCGGACGGCCGCGCGAGCGGAAACCACGGCCAGCGCCAGCGGCAGCCCGGCGCAGCAGGACAGGAGCTCGGCGGCGGCGTCCGGCTCGGCGGCGAGCCGCTCGTGTCCGAGGCGGCTCGCCAGCAGCTGCCGGGCGTCGGCCGGACCGAGAACGTCCAGCGGCACCGGCTTCGCGCCGTGGGCGGCGACGAGACCGGTCAGCCGGTCGCGGCTGGTGACGAGCACCGCGCAGGACGAGCCGCCGGGCAGCAGCGGAGCCACCTGTGCGGTGTCCCGGGCGTTGTCCAGCACGATCACCATCCGTTTGCCCGCGGTGAGGCTGCGGTACAAGGCGGTCTGGGACGCCAGGTCGGGAGGGATCGCGGCGGGTTCGAGGTCGAAAGAACCCAGGAGCACCCGGAGGGCCTCCTGCGCCGTCATCGGATCGCCGTGGGGCGTGAAGCCGCGCAGATCGACGAACAGCTGCCCGTCGGGGAACCGCGGCACGTTGGCGTAAGCCCACCGCAGCGCCAGCCAGGTCTTGCCCACGCCGCCCCCGCCGATCGCCGACACCACTGCCAGCCCGCCCGACCCGAGCGCTCCGAAAGCCTTGTCCACGGACGCGAGTTCGGCACAGCGCCCGACGAATGTCCCCGCCTGGGCGGGCAACTGGCGCGGCGTCGAGCCGACCGGGCCCTGGCCGCCGCCCTCGGCGCCGGTCAGCGCGGCGGCCAGCAGTTCGTGCCGTTCGGCTGGGCTCGGGCAGAGGGCGTCGGCCAGCAGACGCGCCGTGGCCATGCGGGGCTCGCCGCCCTGTCCGAGCTCGAACCGCCTGATGGACCGGACGGACACCCCGGAACGCTCCGCGAGCCGCTCCTGGGTCAGCCGCGCAGCTTGCCGCAGCTGCCGCAGCAGCACGCCGAACCGGCCTGCCAACTCGTCTCCCCTTCGCCGGCGGTGTGAAGAACAGGACGCCGCTGGGTGCGACCCAGATCGAGGGGCAGGTGCCGTCGCGTGCAGAACCCCCCCTCCGACATGGTTGCGGAGGGTGTCGGGACGCGCAACGTCCGTAGCGGTGCTGGTGCCCGAACCGCGCGGACTCCTATCCCCGCTGGACTCTCGCTCAGCCGTCTTCGGTCGGCCGGAGCCCGTCCATCAAGAGGTCGAGCAGGCGACCGGCCATCGCCTTGTGCTCGGGTGAGCCGGCCACGGTGAAGATGGCGATGAGTGCGGCGGCGATGTCTTCGGCGGGGACGTCGGCGCGGAGTTCCCCGCTCGTCCGGCCGGGTTCGAGAAGGCCGTCGACGGCCGCGAGGAGTTCGGTTCTGGTGCGGGCGTGGGCGATCTCGCCGGATTCGACCATCGCGAGGAGCGTGTCGAGCATTCCGTTCTTGGTCGCGATCCAGTCCCCGAACAGGTCCATCCAGCGGCGGAGCGCGGCGGCCGGGCCGAGCTCGGCGAGCAGCTCGCGGGCACCGGCGGTGAGCCGCGAGACCTGGTCTTGGTAGACCGCGTCGACCAGTGACTCGCGGGTGGGGAAGTGCCGGTAGAGGGTCGCGATGCCGACCCCGGCTTCGCTGGCGATCGCGCGCATCGACGGCTCAGTCTCGGCCGAGGCGAACAAGCGGGTCGCCACTTCCAGCAGCTGCCGGCGGTTGCGGGTCGCGTCCGCTCTCGGCTTGGGGGTCGGCGCGGCAGCCAAAACGGATCACGCTCCACTTGTGCTAGCTTGGGTGACGGAAACGGAGCATAGTCCGTTTGTGTTGCTTCAGGAGACAGGTGAGCATGAAAGAACCCAGCGCCACCACGAGCAGGGCGGTTCAGTTCGCGTCGTTCGGCGGGCCGGAAGCCTTGAGCATCCGCGAAGTGCCGGTGCCGCAGGCCGGTCCGGGCCAGATTCGTGTGCGGGTCACGGCGGCTGGGCTGAATCCGATGGACTGGTTCATGACCTCCGACGCGGAGACCGCCGCGCGGTTCGGTTTGAGCCTGCCGTGCGGGTTCGGCACCGACTATGCCGGTGCGGTGGACCAAGTCGGCGACGGTGTGCGCGAGTTCGCGGTCGGTGACCGGGTTTTCGGCGGCGTCCTGTCCCGCGCGGTCGCTGATTACGTCGTCGTGGACGTCGCGGGGACCATCGCGGTGGGCGGCGAGGCGCACCGCACTCCGGACGGCGTCGACGACCGCACCGCCAGCGCCCTGGCTATCGCGGGTTGCACGGCGGCTGCGGCACTGGCGGTGGTCAACCCGGGCCCGGGCGACACGGTGCTCGTCGGCGGCGCGGGAGGCGGGGTCGGCGTGTTCGCCGTCCAGCTCGCGCGCCTCGCGGGTGCGCGAGTGATCGGCACGGGGTCGGCCACCTCCGCTGATGCCCTGCGCGCGCTGGGGGCCGAGCCGGTCGTCTACGGAGATGGTCTGGTCGAACGGATCCGTGCGTTGGCTCCCGCCGGCGTCACCGCCGCGATCGACTTGCATGGGACGGAAACGGCGCTGGCGGCCCGCGAACTCGGCGTGCCGGACGAACGCATCACCACCATCGCGGGCCAGATCGACGGCATCACTCCAGCGAACGGCGCCAACGCGGCGCCCGGCGCGATCGAGGAGATCGCCGGTTTGGCGGCGGCGGGACGGCTCCGGGTGCCGATCGCGGCGACCTTCCCAGTCGAGCGGATCCGCGCCGCGGTCGAGCTTCAGGCGGAGCGCCACGTGCACGGGAAGGTCGTCATCGACCTCTAGGAAACGGGAACCGGGTCCGGGGTTTTCGGGCTATCGCGCCAGAACCTGGCGGAGGACATCGCGCAGCGCCGAACTCGCGTACGCGTTCCTCGCCGCCGAGCGGGCCGGTGTACTCGCGGCCGAGGCCGATCCCGAATTCGGTGGCCAGTTTGCCCGCCGCGGCCAGCCAGTCCTGTCCGCCGATGCCGGTAAGGAAGACCTGGGCCGTAGATTCGGCAGAACCAGAATTCTTGATGCCGACGGCCGAAGGAGCACCACGCTGCCGCTAAGGTGTCGACTGCTCCGCGAAAATCCGGACGAAGACACGAAGCTGACACCAGGAGGTCAGGTGGCCCCGTCCCGTGTCGACGAGATCGCTCGGCTCCTCGGCTGGCGCGAAGAGTTCACGCCGGAAAAAGAGTGGTCAGACGTTGAACGCGAACTCGGCACACCGCTGCCAGCCGACTATAAGGAACTTTTGACCCGCTTCCCGGGCGGCGTATTTCGCAGGATCGCTATTTACAGTCCGGTCGTGACGGCGCAAGCCTGGATTGAGTACAAGCGCTGTCTTGACGAACTCCTGAATATCCTCGGCGACGAGGACCTCGAATACCTCACCGACGTCGACTACGGTCTCTTCCCCGAGCCTGGGGGCTTGCTGCCGTGGGGAACTGACGGTCAAGGCGGAACCTTCTGCTGGATCACCACATCGACCGACCCGGACGCCTGGAAGATCGCTTACCACAGCCAAGGCGCGGACGAGTGGCGCGAGTATCCAGGCCCGACCACGCGGCTTCTCTACGAAATCCTGTCGAACACCGGCGAGGAAAACCTTCTGGGGTGGGATTTCACCGGCATTCCCGTGGAGTACATCCGATCGGCCGCGCGCTAGCCGGGACTGTCCCGGGCTGCTGGCGTGTGGTTGCTCGGCATCGGCCTCGTCGGCAGGTGGCAGAAGCTGTCGCGACCGCGTTCGCCAAGTTCGCCGGTCCAGCAGTCCCGGCCGACTTCATCCCCGCCCGGCACGGGATCTTCCCGGCCGGACCGGACCGGCTTCGGCGGCAGTCAGAGGTCGAGGACCGTCACGGTCACCTGCGCGATGTCGCCGGGATCGAGACTTTCGGCTTTGCGCACCGCGCGTTTGACCGGGAGCACGTAGTCGCGCTCGCTGTCCGGGAAGATCGAGGTCCGCCAGGTAGTAGCGCCGACGCGGACCAGGACGCGCATCGATCCGAACCCGCGGCGCGGCCCGCCCAGTTCGCGGATTTCGTCCGAGATGTCGCCGGGCAGGCTGACAAAGGTCCAGGTGTCGGTCCGCCGCGCGTCCCAGATCCACAGTTCGGCGTCGAAGTGCACTTCCACTCCGTCAGCTTCGCACGCGACACCGACAGTTTCCGGGGCGAGCTGCGCGATCAGGCAGTCGTGAAGCGCACGACAGGCCGGTCAGCCGCGCGCTTCGGGAAGTTCGACGACGAACCGTGCCCCGCCGCCCGGTCTGCCCTCCGCCCACACCCGCCCGTCGTGGCGGTACACGTGGTCCGCGACGATCGCCAGTCCCAATCCCGTTCCCGAGTCGGGATCCCGCCGTCCGGCGTGCGATCCCCGGGAGAACCGCTCGAAAATCCGCTCCCGGAGTTCGGCGGGCACCCCCTCGCCCGCGTCGTCCACTTCGAGCCGGACGACGCCATTGCGTGCGTGCGCGGCCACGCGGACCGCACCGCCGCCATAGCGGGCCGCGTTGTCGAGCAGATTCGCCAGCACCCGGTCGAGGCGGCGCCGGTCGGCGGCTACCAGCAGGGGTTGCGCGGAGAGGTCCAGCGCGGGACGCGGGGCGGGGCTGCTCGCGACTCCGCTGCGGACGAGCGGGCCGAGGTCGACCAGTTCGCGTTCTTCGCCGTTGTCGGCCTGGTCGACGGCCGAGATCTCCAGCAGGTCGAGCACCATGCCGCGAAACCGGTGCAGTTCGGCCAGCAGGAGCTGCAACGCCTTCTGCGCGGGCGCGGGCATGGCGTCGCGGCGGCGTTCGAGCACTTCCGCGACGGTGGTCATCGTGGTGAGCGGCGAGCGCAGTTCGTGACTGACGTCGGCGGCGAACCGGGCGTCGCGGCGGACTCGCTGTTCCAGGGCGTCGGCGGTCGAGTTGAAGGTCTCGGCGAGCGGAGCGAGGTCCGGACCGGCCTGTTCGGGCAGGCGGGCGCGCATGTCGCCGCGTGCGATGCGGGCGGCGGTCTCGGTGAACGCGGCGAGCGGACGCAGCGCGCGCCGGGCCGCCCAGGCGCCGAGGACGACGCCGAACAGCCCGCACGCCACGGTGCCCGCGATGAGGATCATGCGCAGCTTGCGGAAGGTCCGTTCCAGCCCGAGCAGCGGATGAAGCTCAACGTAGAAACCCTCCTGGGTGGCGAGTCGTTGGGCGACCGCGAGGACCGGGACCCCATCGGCGGTGAAGCGGTCGTGCGCGGGCGCGCCGGGACGGGCCCGGGAGAGCAGGCCGGGCGGGAGGGTGTCGGGCGGGACCGGGCGCCCGGCGGTCTGCCAACCGCCGGGCAGGGACACGAGGATCGTCGAATTCGGTCCGGAGGTGAGGCCGGATAGCAGTTCGCCGAGACCGCCGGACTGGGAGCGGACCTCGTTGTCGACCAACCGCGCGTTGACCCGGGAATGACGGTCGGCGCTCTGCTGGCGTTGGTTCAGCAGGTACTCGGTGGCGAGGTGCCAGGTCGCCGCCGACAGCGCGCTCACCACGACCAGCAGACCGAGCCCGAACGCCGCGGAAACCCGCCAGCGCAACGAAAGCCGGGACCGATTCACTGCTGGGGCTTGGCGCGGTAGCCGATGCCCCGGACTGTCAGCACGAGGCGCGGACAGTCGGGATCCGGCTCGACCTTGCGCCGCAACCGCCTGATGTGCACGTCGAGCAGCCGGGTGCCGCCGAAGTAGTCGCGGCCCCAGATCCGGTGCAGCAGCTGCTCCCGCGTGACGACCTCGCCCTCGGCGGAGGCCAGCTCGGCCAGCAGCCGGAATTCGGTGCGGGTGAGGCGAATCGGGGTGCCGTCGCGGGAGACGGTCTCGTCGTGCGTGCTCAGCATCAGATCGCCGACCTGGAGGCAGCACCGCCGGACTGGCGCGGAGCGCCTGAGCAGCGCGCGAATCCGGGCCGCCAGCTCACCGGCGACGAGCGGCTTGGTCACGTAGTCGTCCGCGCCGGCTTCCAGGCCCGCGATGACGTCCTGGCTGTCGGCGCGGGCGGTGATGACGATGACCGGCAGGTCGCCGCGCACCCGCAGCTCCTGACAGACGGCGAACCCGTCCATGCCGGGCAGCATCAGGTCGAGCAGGACCACGTCCACGCGCACCGATTCCAGCATCTGCAACGCATCCTCGCCGCACGCGGCCTGCGCCACCATGCAGCCCTGGTCAGCGAGCGCGAGCGAAAGCGCTTCGCTGATCAGGGCGTCGTCCTCGACCAGCAAGACTCGCACCGTCATCGGGCCGCCCCTCCGCCGCAGAACATGCCCTTGAAATTGTTCCCTATCGCGGCAAGACCGGGGCCGATGCGGATTCCGTCGTGCATCGCGGCGGACGGCGGGGTTTTCAGCGGGTCCGGCCCTTGCTGCCAGCGGGCAGGCAGTGACCCAAAGAGGGTCCTTGGCCTCTCGGGCGGCCGGGGCGGTCGTTGCCACGATGAAGCATCAGCGGAATCTCGCACGACGGGAGAACGACAGTGATCTCGGCCCGGTACCTCGTAATCGGCGGCGTCGTGGCCGCACTCGCCGGCACGGTCATCGCGAACCAGCCAGCTTCCGCCCGAACGGCGTCCTGCCGGACCAGCGGATTGCACGTCGCGCTTGGCCGGGGAGAGGGGGCCGCCGGGCACTACTACGTGCCGATCGTCTTCACCAACTCCGGCAGCGGCGCCTGCGCCTTGGGCGGCCATCCCGGAGTTTCCTACGTCGCGGGCCCGGATCGGCACCAGGTGGGCGACGCCGCCGTACGGGAACCCGGAGTGGCGCCGAGGCTCACGTTGGCACCCGGCCAATCCGCCATGGCGTGGGTCGACCAGGTCGACGTCGACGTTTACGACCCGGTGAGCTGCGCACCTCGATCGGTCTACGGCTTGCGGGTTTATCCGCCGGGCAACACCGAGTCGGCGATCGTGGCGGAGCCCGGCGCGCGGGCGTGCGCGAAGCACATGCCGGGCCAGCGCCCGCTCGCTGTCCGGGCGGTTCAAGAGCGCTGACGGCGGAACGGCGCGCTGCCTTGTCCGGGCAGCGCGCCGTTCAGCTCAAGGCAATTGCCGTACCAAGTAATCCCACACTGCTCCCGCCGCGCGTGGGTGATAGATGTGCCCCTGACTCCTCCGGCGGTGACCAACTGTGCCACCCGCCGAACGACTGTGTCAGCAACTGCTGTTCACATGCCCGCTCCAGCACCACTGCGGCGACCGTCGCGCTCTCGACTGAATCGCCGACCGCCACGATCCCGTGGTTCACCAGGAACACCGCACGCGCATTGCCCAGTTCCGCGGCCAGGGACTTGCCCAATTCGGGCGTCAGGATCAGATCAGCGGTTTCCGGATAGCGAGGCACTTCAGGCGGCACGAACAGGTTCGCCGCATGGCTCACCGGCCGCAGTTCCTGTCAGGTCGCGGCCAGGGCGACGGCGTGCGGCGCGTGCGTGTGCACTACCGCGTTCACCTCGGGCCGTGCCGCGATGACCTCGGTGTGGATCGGGTATTCGCTGTGTCGCGGGCCGCCGCCGGAGACGACCTCGCCGTCGGCGTTGACCAGGTGCACCCGCTCCGGGGTGACCTCCTCCATGCCCCATTTGGCGGATTTGATCCACACGCCCCGCCCGTCGGCTTCGCGGCAGGAGACGTGGCCCCAGATGAGGTCGCCTTGTCCGGCGGCGGCCAGGATCCGGGACGACAGCGCGACGAGTTCCTGTTGCGTGCTGATCGGTGCACCAGCCCGCCGTTGACGCTCAGGGTCTGGCCGGTCAGGTCGTCGGCCCCAGCGCGGCGGTGCAGCGATTGGGCTCGCAGCATGGCCTCGCGTTGTTCCGGCGTCACGGTTTCCCGCGCGACTTCGGTGTAGACCGGGCCCGGCGAGAGGGTATTGACCCGGATGCCGAATTCTCCGAGTTCGCGCGCCATCGAGAACGTCATGCCGTGTCCGTGATCTCCCAGAACGGTTTCATCTTGCTGGCGGAGAAGATCGCGGCGTTGTTGATCAGGCCGTAGACCCGCCCGTGCGCCTCGGTCAAGAACGCAGCGAACTCCGCGCAGCTGGAGACCTCGAGGGCGTACGCGCTGGCTTTTCCGGGACCAGCAAAAGAAGCGGCGGTGGCTTGGACACAGCTTCGGTAGGAGGGTTCGTCCTCCGGGGCCAGCGCTGTCGGGCAAGCCAGTCCGTGAACGCGAAACCGGCGGCGAACGGGTCGTTCACCGCCGGTTCTGGCTATCGAGTGGCAGTCAGATCGTCCGCTGTGGGCAGCGGCACCGGCTCGAACATCGCCGGTTCGTCCTCCGGGAACAGGGCCGTCGGGCCGTACAGCCAGTCCGTGAACGCGTAGTCGTCTGTCGCGCGGGCGCGCAGCAGGGTGTTGCGCTGTTCCCGCTCGACGCCGTCAAGGTGCCAGAGGTTCCCCCAGGAACGGGCGGTCAGCACGACGCGGCGGCAGTGCTCCGTCCGGACTGCCTGGTATGCGGCCAGAATACCTTCCCAATCCCCAGTGCCGAGCCGTTTCGCGTGTTCGGCCAGGACCCAGCCGTCTTCGATGGCCATGATCGCGCCCTGGGCGAGGTACTGCAGGGGCGGGTGCGCGGCGTCGCCGAGCAGGGCCAGCCGACCGTCGACCCAGGTGGAGATCGGGTTGCGGTCGAACATGCGCCACCATTTGTCCCGCCACATCCGCGGGATCCCGGCTTGCACCGCGTCGCAGGTGGCGGCGAAGGCGGTGTCCAGCTCGCCCGGCGTGCCCCAGTCCTCCAGCCCGGCCACGGCCTTCGGCGATTCGAAAACGGCTACCTGGTTGAGCAAATCGCCGCCGCGGAGTCCATAGTGGACGAAGTGGCAGCGCGGGCCGACGTACACGACGACCTCGGACAGATTGACCGGCCGGCCGACCTCGTCGATCGGCACGGTGCCGCGGTAAGCGACGTACGCCGACGAAACCGGCTGGTCGTCCGCGAAGTGCTTACGGGCCACGGAGTGCAGGCCGTCGGCGGCGATCACGACCGGTGCGGCGTGGACGGTGCCGTCGTCGGTCACGGCGGTCGCGGGGTCGTGGGTGTACGACACGATCCGCTGCTCGGTAAGGAGTTCGACGCCCGCGTCGCGGCAGGCGTCGAGGAACAGCCGGTGCAGGTCGCTGCGGTGGATGACCAGGTACGGGAAGCCGTAGCGGCGTTCGAGGTCGCGCAGGTCGAGCGCGGTCAGGTCGCTGCCGTCGACGGCGTCGCGCATCACCATCCGGTCCGGGACGACGCCGCGTACCTTCGCGGTGTCCAGCAGGCCGTAGGCGTCGAGGATCCGGGTGCAGTTGGGGGCGAGCTGGATGCCCGCGCCGACCTCGCCGAATTCCTTCGCCTGCTCCAGGACCCGGACCCGCAGGCCGAGCCGCGACAGCGCGAACGCGGTGCTCAGCCCGCCGATCCCGCCGCCGACGACGAGCACGTCAGGGGTGTCCATGGCCTCTCCTCACAACCAGGGGCCGAGGTCGGGGACCCCGGCGAGCGAATGCGGACGTCCGGCGAGGTAGGCCGCGACGTCGGGCAGCGGCCCGTCCGGCACCGCGTCGAGACCGCGTTTGGCCTGGATCTCGGCGACGAGCGCGGACAGGAACGCCTCCGGCAGGTCGGCGAAGGTCAATCCGGTGCCGAGGTCGACCGCGTGCACGCACACCTCGCGGGCCCGCAGCCACGGGATCTCGGTAGCGGGAACCGTCCGGCCCTGCGCGGTGACCACTTCGGCCTGCCACTGCTCCGCCGTCAACGCGGCCATCGCCGACTCCAGGGAGCGCGCTGAATCCCGCAGCCACGCCGTGAGCTGGGCTTCGGGCCGCTGCGAGCCTGCCTCGATGTCGGCGTTGCGCTGCTCCGGCGAGGTGTACATCGGGGTGCGTTCGCCGGTCCGGGCCCAGTGCACGAGGTTGCCGAGGGCGTCGGCGTTGGCCGCGACATGCGCGGCGAGGTGCTTGCGGGTCCAGCCGGGCAGCGCGCTCGGCTCGGACAGCTCCGTTGCGTGCGTCAGGAAAAGCTCGGTCCCGAACGCTACCCACTTCCGGGAATCACCGGTCGCCATTAGGATTCCTTCACGATCTGGTTCACGCACGCGCCGATCCCGGCGACCTCGGTGACGACGGTTTCGCCGCCGGTCAGGTAGACCTTCGGGTCGCGCGCGTGCCCGACCCCGGCGGGGGTGCCGGTCGCGATCAGGTCGCCCGGGTTGAGCTGGACGATCGTCGAGATGTACTGGACCAGGAACACCGGGTCGAACAGGAGCGTGCCGGTGTCGTCCTGCTGCATGACACGACCGTCCACAATGGTCTTCACCTCGAGAGCGGGACGGACGCCGCCGACCTCGTCCGGCGTGACGACGTAAGGGCCGACCGGCGTCGAGGACTGCCAGATCTTGCCCTGTGTCCATTCGATGGTGCGGAATTGCCAGTCGCGGACCGAGACGTCGTTCATGACGGTGAACCCGGCGATCGCCGCCGCGGCCTCGCCCTCGCTGGCGCGCCGGACGGTCTCGCCGACCACCACGACGAGTTCGACCTCCCAGTCGAGCGCGTCGGTCTCGGCCGGCTTGACGATCGGGTCGGCCGGGCCGGTCAAGGTGTCGGCGAACTTGGGGAACAGTGTCGGGTACGCGGGCAGTTCCCGGCCCATTTCCTTGATGTGATTGGTGTAGTTGTGCCCGACGCAGACCACTTTGGACGGATTCGGCACGACCGGGGCGAGGTCCGCGCCCTCGGCGGGCCAGGTCTCGCCGGTCGCTTGGGCGGCGTGCGCTTCCCAGCCATCTTGGGCGAACAGGGCGCCGAGATCGGGGGAGCCGAGGTCGACGAGCACGTCGCCATCGAGGCGGACGGCGCGCGTGCCGCCGTTGACGCGGAGGGTGGCGAGCTTCATCGGAGAGTCTCCTGACGGTCGAGGTGGAGCGCCTCGAAGACAGGCGCGTCCGAGAAACGGAACAGATCGAGGGCGCCGGAGTCGGAGTCCGTGGCACCGGCCTCGGACTTCACCGAGAACGGCTGCCATGACGGAACGACGAACAGGTCCCCGCGCGAGACCGCCCACGACGTGTCGCCGACGGTCACCGTGCCGGAGCCGTCGAAGACCTGGCAGACCGACGAACCGGTCTCGCGCACCGGCGCGGTCTCGGCGCCTAGGGCCACGCGGTGGAACTCGGCGCGGATGGTCGGCAGGACGTCAGAACCGTTGTGCGGATTGGAAAACCGGACAGCCGCGTGACCCGGTTCGACTGTGCTGCCGTGGCCCTCTTTCTCCAGTTGCAGCTGATCGCGCAAGGCAGAGTCGGTGTGCTCCCACTTGTAAGCGAGCAACGGCGAACCCGGCGCGACAGTGTCGACGGGCAGCGGCCGCAGACCCGGATGCGCCCACAGCCGTTCAGAACGAGACCGCTTGGGCGTGGTTCGCTCAGCGTCGCTGATCGTCTCCCGGCCGAATTCGAAGAACTGGGCGTCGATGCCGTACTGGAACGGGATGTCGAGGCCGTCGAGCCAGGCCATCGGCTCGCGGGTGGCGTTGTGGTGCGCGTGCCAGTTCCAGCCCGCCTGCGGCAGGAAGTCGCCGCGGCGCATCGGGACCGCGTCGCCGCCGACGACCGTCCACACGCCCGAGCCTTCGACGACGAACCGGAACGCGTTCTGCGTGTGCCGGTGCTCGGGCGCGTCTTCGCCGGGCATCAGGTACTGGATCGCGGCCCACAGCGTCGGGGTCGCGAACGGACGGCCGCCGAGCCCCGGGTTGGCGAGCGCGATGGCCCGCCGTTCCCCGCCGCGTCCGACCGGCACGATCTCGCCGGCCTGCTCGGCGAGCCGGAGCAGGTTCTCCCACTGCCATCGGTGCGGCACCGCCCGCGAACGCGGGTGCGCGGGCATCAGGTCGCCGATCTCCGTCCACAACGGAACGAGCAGTTCCTGTTCGAAGCCGCGGTAGAGGTTCCGCAGGGCGGGCGTGACCGCGGGCTGGTCCGGTGCGTCGACCGCGGCGAGCTGAACGGGAGTTCGCGCTGGAGTGCTGGTCATGGGGTTATGGTGGGCGCGTCCCGGTCTGCGGAAAACGGGATTCTGGTGTGCGGAAAGGCGGCCCGGATGGACAAACGGTTCAAGGCCCCGCCGCCGTACGCGGTGGCGAGCGTCGACAACGCCCTGCGGATCGCGGCGATGCTGCAGCTCGAAGGCCCGTTGACGGTCTCCGAAGTGGCCGAGCGGATCGGCGTCGCGCCCTCCACCGCGCACCGGCTGCTCGCGATGCTCGTGTACCGCGATTTCGCCGTCCAAGACGCCAACCGCGCCTACCGCGTAGGCCCAGTGCTGGAGCTGGCCGCGCACTCGCAGTCGGCCGCGTCCAAACTGCGCGCGGCGGCGCTTCCGCATCTGCGGCGGCTGGTGGATCTGCTGGACGAGTCGGTGAATCTGACTGTCCGGACGGGGGACACGGCCCGGTTCATCGCGAGCGTGGAGTGCTCGCAGGCGTTGCGCGTCGGTTCACGCGAAGGGATGGTTTTCCCGGTCCATCAGACGACGGCCGGTCTGCTGCTGCTCGCCGAACTGCCGCCGGAGCAGGTCGAGGAGCTCTACGCGGTCGACAAGCCCGGCGAACGGCCGGACCCGGCGGAGCTGCGGGCGGACCTGGCGCGCGTGCGGCGCAGCGGTTTCGCGCTCAACCAGGGACGTTCGGAACGAGGTGTGGTCGCGGTCGGAGTCCCGGTGCACGGCGCGGACGAGACTGTCGTCGCCGGGTTGTCGGTGTCGATGCCGAGCGTGCGGTACCAGAAGGATCGGCTGCCGACGCTGGTAGCCGCGCTGCGTGCGACAGCGGCCGCGCTGGAAGCTGATCTGCGCGGGTAAACTCTATTCGAGCGCCGCCGCGAAAGCCGCGTGCACGTTGAGAAATTGCTGTACCGGCAGTTCCGCCGCGATCCCGGGCCGCTGCGGGGCCAGTCTTTTGGCCGCCCAAGCACTCCAGCGCACGTGCGCCTCAGCGACGCTCAGCTGGGCCGCTTCGGCGGCATGACGCGCGTTGACGCCGCTCAGGATCGCTTGATGCATCAGCGCGGGAGTCGAACGTTGTTCCCACGCGCGCAAGGACGCCATCGAAGAAAGCCGGTGCAGCGTCGAGGACACCGTCGGCGGCGCCGAACGGGGCAGCGGAAAACCACGTTCGAGCGGTCCTCTGGGCGGCGTCGCGCCATCAGCGTCGTCAGTGATCAAACTCGTCATCAGAGTCCCTCCGACGTGCGGTTACCCGTCCCGGGACGCGCGAAACCTTGATCGTCCGGCGGTGCGGGCGTTGCCGGGCAGCAGCGGGTCGATCTCGACCGGGTCCAGGTGCGGATCGCGCAGCAGGGAACCGAACGCGGCTTTCGCGACGGCCAGGATCGGCACCGCGAGCAGCGCTCCGACGATCCCGGCGATTTCGAGACCGAGCGCGATGCCCAGCACCACGGCCAGCGGGTGCAGCCGGACCGCGCGCCCGAGCAGCAACGGCTGCAGCACATGGCTTTCCAGCTGCATCACGGCGACGACGATCGCGAGCACGACGCCCGCCGCGACGAATCCGTTGGCGACCAGGGCGATCAGCACGGCGACCGCGCCGGTCACCACCGCGCCGACGATCGGCACGAACGCGCCGATGAAGATCAGCGCGGCCAGCGGCACCGCGAGCGGAATCCCGACCACCCAGATGCCGACGCCGATGCAGACCGCGTCCACACAGGCCACGGCCACAGTCGCGCGCACGTAACTGACCAGCGAGGCGAACCCGCGGCGACCGGCGACGTCGATCTCGTCCCGCGAGGAGGCGGGCACGATCCGCAGCAGGAAACGCCACACCTGATTGCCGCTGTGGAGAAAGAAAACGAGCACGAACAGCGTCAGCAGCATCTCGGTCAGCACGCCGCCGACGGTCGCGGCGGTGGAGAGCACGCGGGCGGAGAGTTCGGCCGTGTTGCCCTGGATAGCGTTGACCGCTTTGTCGAGCAGCTGCTGCAACTGGGGCAGGTGCAGCGGGCCGTGCTGCAGCCAGTTGTTGATCCTCGCGAGGCTGGCTCCGATCTGGCTGCTCAGCTGCGGCAGGCTCGCGGTGACCGTGGTGATCACCAGCGTGAGAACCCCGCCGAGGACGGCGAGCCCGACGACGATCGCGACGAGCGTGGCCAGCGCGCGCGGCACGTGCCAGCGCACCAGCCGTTCCACCAGCGGCGCGAACAACGCGGACAGGAGCAGGGCGATCCCGATCGGCACGGTGACGCTCGCGAGATAGCCGAGCGTCCACGCGACGGCGCCGAGCATGGTCAGGACGAGCAGGAACCGCCAGCTGGCCGCGGCCGCGACGCGCAGCGACCACGGCACTGCGTCGGCGGCGTCCCGGCGTCGATGGCGGTTCGCGCCCGCGATCCGGCGGACCGGGACGCTCATCCCGCCGCTGCCTCTGCCTTGGCCGACAACGGCTCGGCGACCATGGTGCCCGCGCCCAGGCGGTGGCCGGAGGCGACGGTGCCGACGAGCATCAGCCAGCGCCAGGACGGCCGGTCCATCCGCGCCGGTAAATCGGTTCGCGCCACGTAGATCACCTCGCGCCGCGAATTCCCGGCGGCGATCACCTCCAAACGGCGCGGCCGTAACCAGTCGACGGCGCGCGGCACGAACGGAGCAGCCCGGTGCAGTCCATTGTGGATTTTTGGAGCCGTGCGGTTACCTCTCGGCCAGCACCCGTTCCGCGATCGCGACCATGGCCTCGGTCAGCAGCGCCATCTGGTCCCGCATGGACCGTTCCGGTTCTGCCTGCCACGCGACGAACGCGCCGTCGAATCCGGCGATGCCGAAGTAGTCCAGCGCCTCGCCCACCTTGTCCGCCGTTTCGGCGCCGACGCCGGCCCACGACTGGGAGATCATCCGGCGCATGTGCCGCCGCCCGTCGGCGCGGACGCGTTCGATGATCTCCTTCACCTCGACGTCCGCGACCGCCTCGGCGCTCATCAGCAGGATCAGGTGCAGCCGCAGGAAGTCGGGCTTCGCGGCGAAAACCTCGCCGGTGCGCCGCAGGAACCAGCCGAGCAGTTCGGCGGGCGGCAGGTTCTCGGGCGGATTCGCCTGCGACTCGCGCAGGTGCCGGAAGAACTCGTACGCCCCGCGTTCCATGACGGCCGACAGCAGCCCGCCCTTGGACTGGAAGTGGTGGTAGATCGCGCTCTTCGGCAGGCCGGTCTCGGTGCTCAGCACCGACATCGTCGTGGCGGAGTAGCCGCGTTCGGCCATGATCCGCGACGCCGTGTCGAGGATTTCCTCCCGGGAACGCCGTCCCCGCCGGTTCCCGGCCCGCGCTGTGTCCACGCCGAGAGCATAGGGCCGCCGGTTTTCTGCACACCGGAATCGTGCGCGACGCGCTTGACGAACCCCCGGCCGAGGTGTGACCGTAGCCACTAATGAACCGAACGACCGGTCCAAAACTGTGGAGCCTGGGACATGACTGAGCACTACGACGCCGACGTCGCCGTCGTCGGATACGGCCCGACGGGCCTGGCCGGGGCGCTGACCCTGGCCGCGAAGGGCGCGCGGGTGGCCGCGTTCGAGCGGGACCAGGACGTCTACGCACGGGCGAGGGCGGTCACGATCAACGACTGGACGATGCGGATCCTGCAGGACCTCGGCGTCGACGACCGGGTCGAGCGCGTCGTCGAGCCGCAGCGAGCGCTGCGCTGGGTGACCTACGACGGCCGCGAGGTGATGCGCGTCGAGCATCCGCCGAGCACGCTCGGCACCCGAGGGAGCAAGCCGCGGTTCTACAACATCTACCAGCCCGCTCTGGAAGCTGAACTGCGTCGTTGCGGCGAGGAGCACTCCGGTCTGGACGTGCGGTATGGCGTCGAGGTCGTCGCGGTCGAGCAGGACACCAGCGGCGTGACCGTCACCGCGCGCGACCGCGGAACAGGGGAGGAGACCACCACCCGCACGCGGTACACGATCGCGGCCGACGGCGGTTCGTCCCCGGTGCGCAAGATGCTCGGCATCCCGATGCACGGCGACACCGGCGACACGCTGTGGATCGTCGTCGACTGCCGGGTCAAGCGCTGGTGGCCGGACCGCGATTTCCGCACGTTCTGGACCGACCGCGAACGCCCCGTCGTCGACATCGCACTGTCGGCGGGCAACCACCGCTGGGAAATCCCGCTCAAGACCACCGAGTCCGAAGCGGACTTCCCGACGGAGGCGCAGGTGTGGCCGCTGCTGCGCGCGCTCGGCGTGACCGAGGACGACGTCGAGATCCACCAGTTCGCGTTCTACCGCCACCACGTCCGGATGGCCGAAACCTACCGGCAGGGAAGGGTTTTCCTCGCCGGCGACGCCGCGCACCTGATGCCGCCGTGGGCGGGCGCGGGCATGCAGACCGGCATGCGCGACGCGTACAACCTTGGCTGGAAGATCGCCGGGATCGTCCGCGGCGAACTGGGCGAGGACTGGCTCGACACCTACGAGCCCGAGCGCCGTCTGTCGGCCGAGTTCTACACCGGGATGGCGATCGCGCTGGGCCGCGTGATCAAGCAGGAGGCGAGCCCGGCGGAGATCGAGGCGATGAACACCGTCCCGCCGAACCTCGTCACGCCCTGGGAACCGCCGCTGAACGCCCCGCCGACCCTCGCCGGCGGCTGGCTGCGCGGCGAGACCGGGGACGCGTCCGTCGTCGGCCGGTACCTCCCGCAGCCGCTCGCGTGCGACGCCGCCGGCCGGATCGACCGGCTGGACGCGTTGCTGCCCCGCGGTTTCGTCCTCCTCGGCAACGACCTCGACCCGGCGACCCTGCTCACGCCCGAGGAGAGGTCGGACTGGGACGCCCTCGGCGCGTCCTGCGTCGCCGTCCGCCCGCGCACCGGGTACACCCGCGCCGCTCATGACCTCGTGGATCTCGAGGACGCGTTGCTGCCCTGGTTCGACCGATACGGCGTCCAGGCGATCGCCGTGCGTCCCGACAAATTCGTCGCGGCGGCCGACAAGACCGGCCTCGCCGTCCCCGTTTCGCAGCGTTGAAAGGAATCTCCATGACTGTGAAAGAGCTCGCCTACGTTGTCTACGAGGCCAGCGACCTCGCCGAATGGGAGCGCTTCGCGGTGTCCCTGCTCGGCATGCAGCTGGGGGAGAAGTCCGCGGACGGCTTCACCCTGCGCACTGACGAGAAAGCACACCGCTGGATCCTCACCGAAGGCCCCGCCGACGACCTCGTCCGAAGCGGCTACGAGGTCTCGTCGGCGGCTGAGCTGGATTCCCTCGTCGCTCAGCTGCGGAAGGCAGGCGTCGAAACCGTCGAAGGCGACCCCGGGCTGGCTGCCGCGCGGAAAGTCGACCGGATCGTGCTCGTCACGGACCCGCTGGGCAACGTGCTCGAACTCGTCACCGGCCTGGCCGACGCCGAAACCCCGTTCCGCAGCGACCTGCTGCTCGGCGGCTTCGTCACCGGCACCGGCGGCGCGGGCCACCAGGTGCTGCTGGCCAAGGGCATCCCCCGCGAGACCTATCTGGCGTTCTACGAGGGCCTGCTCGGCTTCAAGCTCAGCGACATCATCGTCGAGGAGGTCGCGCCCGGGGTCGTCGCGGATCTGGCGTTCCTGCACTGCAATCCACGGCACCACTCCGTCGCGTTCGGCGACATGCCGCACCCGAAGCGGACGCACCACTTCATGATCGAGGTCGCCGACATCCGCGACGTCGGCCTCGCCTACGACCGGTGCCTCGACGCGAAACAGCCGTTCGAGATGACGCTCGGCATGCACCCGAACGACCACATGTTCAGCTTCTACGTCCGGACGCCGTCGGGTTTCTCCGTCGAGTACGGCTGGGGCGGCTTGCTGATCGACGACGAGACCTGGGAAGTCCGGACGCTCGATCACCTGCACTGGTGGGGCCACCGCGCGCCGGAAGCCGTCGCGGCACAGCTCGCCGGAGGTGCGCTCTGATGACTTCGCGTTACGTGCAGACCCGCGACTGGAAGATCCACTACCACGACACCGGCGAAGGCCACCCGCTCGTTCTGCTGCACGGTGGCGGCCCCGGCGCGACCGGCTGGAGCAACTACTCGCCGAATATCGAAGCGCTGTCCCGTAATTTTCGGGTGATCGCCCCCGACCTGCCCGGCTGGGGCGACTCCGACGGCGCGGACTTCGGGACGCTCGACCACGTCGAAGCCGCGACCCAGCTCCTGGACGCGCTAGGCATCGAAAAAGCCGCCTTCGTCGGCAATTCCATGGGCGGCCACACCTCGTTGCGGCTCGCGGTCGAGCGCCCCGAACGCGTGTCGCACCTGATCACGATGGGCCCGCCCATCCAGATGAAGCCGTTCTTGTTCGGCGCGGGCGGCGGCCCGACCGAAGGCCTGAAGATCATGTTCGAGACCTACTCCGACGCCACCCCCGACGGTATGCGCCGCTTGGTCGAAATCATGGTCTACGACAAGGCCCGGTTCGCGACGCCGGAACTGTGCCAGGAACGTTCCGACACGGCGCTCGCCCGCCCCGAACACCTGCGCGCCGTCGCCGCCGCGGCCCCGAAAGCCCCGATCCCGATCTGGCTGGACCTCGCGGCGGTCTCCGGGATCACCGCGCCGTCCTTGCTGATCCACGGCCGGGACGACCGCGTGGTGTCGTTCGAATCGACGCTTTTCCTGGCCGCGAATATTCCGGATTCGCGGGCGGTTCTGCTGAACCGGTGCGGGCATTGGGCGCAACTGGAACATGCGGACGAATTCAACCGGCTGGTGACGGATTTCGTACTGCACCACTGATTCCCGGGCTACGGGGCCGTCTCGTTGAACGAGACGGCCCCTATCCCTTCTGCCAGGGAAGCCCCCATTCTCGGTAGGTACTCGGGTCATCGGAATCCCTGGCAGAGGGGAACATCATGACGAGATCGAGAACCCTGGCAGCATTCGCGGCCGCTGTCCTGGCAGGCAGCGGTTTGCTGACCATTCCGACAGCATCCACCGCCACGCCACACCGAACCCAGGCGACCACCCTCGGCATGGCGTGGCGCGGAGCGGGCACGGACAACCTGATCTGGTGGTCAAGCTTCGACGGGAGTGCGTGGTCGCCGCAGCAGCCTTTGACCGATCGCCGCACGGAAGCGGCTCCTGCCTTGGGCCGCACCGGAGACGGGCAGCTGGTGATGGCCTGGCGCGGTGCGGGCACCGACAGCCTGATCTGGTGGTCGACCTACGACGGGAGTGCGTGGTCGCAGCAGCAGCCCTTGACCGACCGTCGCACGGAAGCGGCTCCTGCCTTGGGCCGCACCACCGGCGGACAGCTGTTCATGACCTGGCGCGGAGCGGGCACGGACAACCACATCTGGTGGTCGACCTACAACGGATTCGCGTGGTCGCCGCAACAGGCGCTGGTCGACCGGAGGACAGACCTGGGTCCGGCGATCGGGTGAGGCGGGTGCGCTGAGCGGTGCTTTTCGGTGGCGGACCGGACAGGGCGAGTGGATGGACAACGCGATCGGCGCGTTCCTTGCCCGGTGGCCGCGGGAAATCTGATCGTGCTCTGACTAGTCGATCGAACTTTTCTTGGCCAGAGCACGATCTTCCGCGACTCAGGCTATGACCTCGTCGCACCCAGCACGTCGCCGTTGTGCTGTCCGACCTCCGGTGCGGGCCGCGGCGGAAGCCGGTCCCCGTCCACCTGGATCGGCGACTTCGGCGCCCAATGCGCCCCCGCCCCGGGCTGGTCGACCTCCCCGAACAGCGCCAGTTCCCGCAGCGCGGCACCGCCATCCCGGCCGAGTTCGGCGAAGCTGCGGTACCGCTCCCACAAAATCCGGTGCCGCGTAAGCACTTCAGCCACCTCGGCGTACCGCGTCCGCCCGAACCACCGCGCCAGCAACGGCGTGATCACGTCCCGGTGCCGGTACCGGTCGGACTCGGTGGCGAACGAGATCCCCAGCGACTCGCTCAACCCGGCGAAGGCGTCGGAAAGCCCGGTCGCGGCCAGCATCTTCTGCCAGTGCCGTTCAGTGAGCAGCACGATCATCACCCGCACACCGTCGGCAGTCTCGAAATCATCGCCGTAAGTACCGTAGATCTCGTTGCCGGACTTCGTGCGCGCGTGGTCGGTCAGCTGCGCTTCGGCGAGATAGCCGAGATTCCCGGCCGTAGCGAGCGCGACGTCCTCCAGTGCGACCCGGATCGACCGACCCTCTCCGGTGACCTGCCGGTGCCGCTCGGCGGCCAGCAGCCCGATCGCGAGGTACAGCCCGGCGCAGACGTCCCACGCGGGCACCACGTGGTTCACCGGAGCCGAACCCGTGCCGGTGAGCAGCGGGAAACCAGTCGCCGCTTGGACGGTGTAGTCGACCGCCGCGCCGCCGTCGGCTCGGCCGTCCAGCAGGACGTGGATGAGGTCCGGGCGGCGAGCGCGCAAGGCTTCGTACCCGAGGTCCGCGTGTCGCGAAGTGTTCGTCACGACCACGCACGGGCCGCCGTCGACGATCAGGTCGGCGACCCGGCGACGGTCCGCTTCGGACTCGAGGTCGACGGCTACGGCGCGTTTCCCCTTGTTCAGCCCGGACCAGTAAAGGCTGGTCCCGGAGTCGGAAAGCGGCCAGCGCGTACGGTCGGCGGCGCCGCCGAGCGGTTCGACCCGCACGACGTCCGCACCGAGCTGGGCGAGCGTGAGGCCGCACAGCGGCGTCGCGACGTATGCGGACAGCTCGACGACCCGCAGTCCGGCCAGCAGCGCGGGGTTCATGCGTCGTGCACCCGGGAAAAGTCGGGCTTGCGGCGTTCGCGGTGCGAGGCGAGGCCCTCGTGCACTTCCGGACCGCCGAAACCGTAGAACTCCAGTGCCAGCGAGGAGTCGAAGATCGCCCCGGCGAGCTGGCGGTACCAGAGGTTGAGGCTCTGCTTGGTCCAGCGGATCGCGGTGGGGGCGCCGTTCGCGAGTTCGTGCGCGATCTCGCGGGCGGTGGGCAGCAGGTCGGCTTCCTCGTCGACGCACAGCGACACCAGGCCGATCCGCTCGGCTTCGGCTCCGTTCAGCGGGCGGCAGGTCATCAGGTAGTACTTGGCTTTGGCCATCCCGCATAGCAAAGGCCAGCACACCGCGGCGTGGTCGCCCGCCGCGACGCCGAGCCGGGTGTGGCCGTCGATGATCTTGGCGTTGGCGGTGACCACGGAGACGTCCGCGAGCACTCCGGCGACGAGACCGGCACCGACGGCGGGGCCGTGGATCGCCGAGACGATCGGCTTGGAGCAGTCGATGACGTTGTAGACGAGGTCCCGCGCCTCCCGCATGGTGCGGGAGCGCGCTTCGAAGTCGGTGGCCAGCTTCTCGACCAGATCGAACGACCCGCCCGCGGAGAATCCCTTGCCTTCGCCGCGCAGCAGAACGGCTTTCACTGCAGGGTCGCGGTCGAATTCGCGCCAGACGTCGGCGAGATCAGCGTGCGCGGCTTCGCTCACCGCGTTGAGGTTCGGGGCGTCGAGGACCAGTTCGAGGACGCCGTCCTCGTCCGGTCCGTCGATCCGCAGGTTCTCGAATCGTGCGTAGCGACTCATGCCGCTCCCTTCTTGCCGTCGCCGAGGAACAAGCCCTCGCGGTCGTATTTCCGCAGCTGCCGAACGTCGTCGGCGGTCACCTCGGGCAATTCGCGCAGGTCGTCCGCGACCGCGAGGTCCCAGCCGCACCGCGACCGGACGTGCGCGACGCGTTCGGCCAGCGGCTCCGGACCGGGCGCGATCGCGGTGAGCACCAGTTCGCCGTCGCGCTGGGTCAGGATGCCCAGATCGGTGACCACGGCCCGGACCCGTGCGCCGGGGCTGGTGACGTAACTGCAGTTTTCGATGAACCGCCGCGGGCTCATCGTCCCGACGACGTACGTCTCGTCCGCACCGGTCACGACGTCGTTCCCGCCGCCGGAACCGACGAGATACGGGCCGCCGACGACGCGGGTGGTGTTGATGTTGCCCTGCCGATCGATTTCCGCCGCGCCGACGCAGGCGATCGAGCGCGTCGCCGGGCCGTTCACGAGATTCCCCAGCGCCTGTTCGGTGTCGAGCAGCATCGAGGACGACGAGAAGTTGGCGAAGCTGAAGATGAACGGGTCGCCGGGCGTGGGCGAGTAGTCCCACAGGCCGAGTTCGGCCGCCAGCGCGACCTCGTGCCCGTCTGCTTTGGCCTGTTCGACGGCCACCCAGGCGGCGAGGTTCGCCAGACCGGCACCGGCGAGCACACCGTCGGCGCCGATTTCGGCGATCCGCGACCGGACGAGTGCGGCGAGCCAGGTCGCGGCGCGTTCCGGACGCGTCACCGGCCCGGTGTGCTCGCCGCGGCCGGTGGGCGGAGTCGGCTGGCCGAGGGTGCGGGTCAGGTTGCTGAGCCGCGCTTCGCCGAGTTTCGCCAGGTAGGTGTCGTGGTCGACGAGGATCCACTCGCGGATCCAGTCGTCGAAGTCCGCCGAACGGCTCGCTTCCCGCGCCGCGATCCAGAACTCGACGTCCTCGGCGTAGCCGTCCACCGGCAGCCGCGCGCCCTCGGTGCCGGGGAAGACCCCGCCGGGATGGGCACCGAATGGAGCCTCGACGACAGCCAGCACCCGGTGCGCCGGAATGCGAACGAACGAAGACCACGGGCGCAGGTCGTCGACGACCTTCTCCACCGTCGCCAGCACTCCGCGACGAGCGGCGAACGCGCCGATCGAGCCTTCGAACATCGGCGGCGCGATCGCCAGATTGCCCTGCCGGTCGGCGACCGCGGCGTGCACGATCGCGACATCCGGGGTGAGCGGCGCGACCAGGCCGACGCGGCCGAACGGCGTGTCGACCTCCGCGTATCCGGGGTTCTCGGTCATCGACGAATCACGCACCGAGCCGGTGACCACTGCGGGCACGCCGGTCGCAGCGGCGCGCAAACCCTGGATGTAGCTCAGGAACGACCAGTTCTCGACCTCGACCGAGCCGTCCGCATAGGACTGCTGGAACACCGGATTCGGCGTGAACACAGGAAACGAGTCTCCCGAGTAGACAGTCACGACCTTCTCCAGACACCCGGAGCGGAACAGCACCGCGCCGAGCGACGACAGGCTCGCCATGATCAGCGTGAACCGCGACGGCCGGTGCCAGTGCTGCCGCGCGATCTCGCGCATGAGCGCGCTCCAGCGGCTGTGTCCCAGGATGACGTGCAACGCGTCGCCCTCGCGGACATGGCGGGAGACGGCTTCGTCGAGGCGGCAGAATTCGGTCATCCGGCCACGACCACCAAGGTTTCGGCGACACACGCCGGCTTCGCCGCGCCTTCGAGTTCCACGGTGTACCGCGTGGTGACAGTGACCCCGGAGGCGCTGTCTTTCGCCTCGGCGAACGTCGCACGGGCGCGCAGCCGGGACCCGACCGGAACCGGGGACGGGAAGCGGACCTTGCCCAGCCCGTAGTTGATCCGCGCGGACCCGAAGTCGAGCCGGACCAGCTGCGCGCTGAAGAACGGGATCAGCGACAGGGTCAGGAAACCGTGCGCGATCGTCGACCCGAACGGTCCGTTCGCGGCCCGCTCGGGATCGGTGTGGATCCATTGGCGGTCGCCGGTGGCTTCGGCGAACGCGTCGATCCGCGCCTGATCCACGGCGAACCACTCGGTCGGCCCGATCTCCTCGCCGAGCGCGGCCCGGACTTCGTCGGCTGAGCTGAATACGCGGGTCATGCGGTCACCCGCTCGAAGACCGCGGCGAGGCCTTGCCCACCGCCGATGCACATGGTTTCGAGTCCGTACCGGGCTTCGCGGCGCTGCATTTCGCGGGCCATGGTGGCGAGGATGCGGGTGCCGGTGGCTCCGACGGGGTGGCCGAGGGAGATGCCGGAGCCGTGCACGTTGAGCCGGTCGAAGTCCTTTTCGCCGAAGCCCCATTCGCGGGTGCAGGCCAGTGCCTGCGCGGCGAACGCCTCGTTGAGTTCGATCAGATCGAGGTCGGAGATCTTCAGCCCGGCACGCTCCAGCGCGAGCGCCGAGGCGGGCACCGGACCGATGCCCATCACCTTCGGCTCGACCCCGGCCACGCCGTGGGATACCAGCCGCACCAGCGGGCGCAAGCCCAGTTCAGCGGCACGCTCGCGGGTGGTCACGATGCACACGGCAGCGGCGTCGTTCTGCCCGCTCGCGTTGCCCGCGGTCACCGTCGCGTCCGGATCCTGCTTGCCCAGCACCGGTCGCAGCTTGGCGAGCGTTTCGACGGTGGTGTCCGGACGCGGGTGCTCGTCGGTGTCGACGACGACGGTGCCTTTCCGCGTCTCCACCGGCACCGGAATGATCTCCTCGGCGAACACCCCGGACTGCTGTGCGGCGACGGCCCGCTGATGCGACGTGGCGGCGAGCCGGTCCTGCTCCGCACGGGTGATGCCGTACTGGCGTCGCAGGTTTTCGGCGGTTTCGAGCATCCCGCCGGGCACCGGGTAGTGCTTGCCGCCGGGCGTCTGGCGGCCGCGGGTCAGGGAATCGTGCAGCATGACGCCCGCACCGGTCGCGCCCCAGCGGACGTCGTTGGCGTAGAAGACGGTGTTGGACATGCTTTCCGCGCCGCCCGCGACGATCAGGTCGCTCGCGCCCGCCTGCACCTGCAGTGCGGCCAGCAGTATCGACTGCAGCCCGGAACCGCAACGCCGGTCGACCTGCATTCCGGGCACGGTGACCGGCAAACCGGCGTCGAGCGCGACGACGCGGCCGATCGCGGGGGCCTCGGCGCTGGGGTAGCAGTGGCCGAGGATGACGTCGTCGATCGCTTTGGCGGGCAGGCCGGTGC
This sequence comes from Amycolatopsis sp. NPDC004079, assembly GCF_040610415.1. Taxonomy (NCBI): domain Bacteria; kingdom Bacillati; phylum Actinomycetota; class Actinomycetes; order Pseudonocardiales; family Pseudonocardiaceae; genus Amycolatopsis; species Amycolatopsis sp. NPDC004079. The sequence continues at coordinate 56,453 of NZ_JBEXMH010000016.1, forward strand.
GGTCCAGCAAGCCCTTCAGCGCGATCGTGCCGAGGTCGGCGGCGGGCACGCTCTTGAGCGAACCGCCGAAACGGCCGATCGGCGTGCGGACAGGTTCGCAGATGACGGCGTCACGCATGGGGAGTGCCTTCCTCGTGATAGTCGGCTTCGAGGCTGGTGCGCGGCCAGGCGGCACCGATGAGGGTCAGGGTCGCGCCGCCGGGACGGGGCTCGGTGCGCAGCTGCGCGGGCTGGCCGCAGAACAGCGGGGCCAGGTTGCGGTGCGCCAGCCGGGTCACTCGCGCGGCGGGGGAGTCCAAGCGCAGCACCTCGGCCAGCGCCAGCGACATCAACGGCCCGTGCACGACCAGGCCTGGATAGCCCTCGACTCGGGTGGCGTAGGGCCAGTCGTAGTGGATGCGGTGCGCGTTCGCGGTGGCCGCGGAGAAACGCATCAGCAGGGTGGGGTCGGTGGCGAAGTCCCAGCCGTTTTCGCCGCGGCGGAACGGAGTGCCCGCCAAGTCGGCGGGCTCCGCCGCAGGCGCTTCGGAACTCCCGCCTGCCTCGCGGTAGATGAGGTCCTGCCGTTCCTCGACGAGCGGCGAACCGTCCACACCGGACAGCACGGTCCGCACCACGACGATCACCAGCTGCCCGGAGCGGCCGGATTTCTCCGTCACGGAGTCCACAATGGACCGCCGGGTGACCGTCTCGCCGATCTTCGGCGGCCGGTGCACGGTCACCTCCCCGCCGGCGAACATCCGGCGCGGCAGGTCGACCGGCGGCAGGAACGTGCCGCGCGCCGGGTGCCCGTCGGGGCCGAGTTCGGCGGAACCAGGCCAGCGGGGGAGTGCGACCCAGTGCCACAGCGGCGGCAGGTCGTCGCCCGGCCGCGGGGCGGGCAGCCCGTTGTCGAAGAGCGCGGCCAGCGCCGCGACCGGGGCCGGGTCCACCAGCTCCGCGGTCGTCACCGCATGGGGTTCCCAGCCGGTCACATGAACCGTCCGCCGGTCACCTCGAGCACCGTGCCGGTCATGTACGACGAGAGGTCGGACGCGAGAAACAGCGCCACCGAAGCGATTTCGCCGACCTCGCCCGCCCGGTGCATCGGGATCTCGGCCATCTTCTGGTCCCACGCCTTCTGCGGCATGGCCTCGGTCATCGCGGTGCGGATCAGACCCGGCTGGATCGCGTTCACGCGGACGCCGTGGTGCGCCATCTCCTTCGCCGCGGCCTTGGTCAGCCCGACGATCCCGGCTTTGGCGGCGGAGTAGTTGGTCTGCCCGACCATGCCGACCTTGCCCGACAGCGACGACAGGTTCACGATCGCGCCGCTCTTGCGTTCGCGCATGATCGCGGCGGCTTTGCGGGTGCCGTTCCAGGTTCCCTTGAGGTGCACGGAAATGACCTGGTCGAAGTCGTCCTCGGTCATCGTCCGCATGGTCGCGTCGCGGGTGATGCCCGCGTTGTTGACGAACACGTCGACCGGGGAGAACGATTCGGCCGCGGCGGCGAGCAGAGTGTCCACATCGGACCCCTTGGTGACATCGCAGGCGACGCCGACCGCTTCGCCGTCCAGGCTGCTCGCGGCTTTCGCGGCCGCGTCGCCGTCGATGTCGCCGAGCACCACGCGGGCGCCCTGGGCGACGAACAGCTGGGCGATGGCGAGCCCGATGCCCTGCGCGCCGCCGGTGACGACAGCGGTCCGGCCGTTGAGCAAAGTCATGGGATTCCCTCAGATCTTGTTGCGGGCGACGAACTGTGCGGCGATGACGTTGCGCTGGATTTCGTTGGTTCCCTCGCCGACGATCATCAGCGGCGCGTCGCGGAAGTAGCGTTCGACGTCGTATTCGCGGGAGTAGCCGTAGCCGCCGTGGACGCGGATGGCGTCGAGCGCGACCTCCATCGCGGTTTCCGACGCGAACAGTTTCGCCATCCCGGCTTCCATGTCCGCTCGTTCGCCCGCGTCTAGCTTCTCCGCGGCGTCCAAAGTGAGCAGCCGCGCCGCGCGCATCTTCGTGGCCATGTCGGCGAGCAGGTTGCCGACGGACTGGTGTTTCCAGATCGGCTTGCCGAACGACTCCCGCTCCTGGGCATAGCGGACCGCGTCGTTCAACGCGGCCTGGCCGACGCCCAGCGCGCGCGAGGCCACCTGGATCCGGCCGACTTCCAGCCCGCGCATCATGTGCGACCAGCCCTGGTTCGGCTCGCCGCCGAGAACGGCGTCCGCGGGCACCTTCTGGCCGTCGAAGACAAGTTCACAGGCCTCGACGCCGCGGTAGCCGAGTTTGGGGAGCTTCTTGGAGACGGTGAGGCCGTCGCCGGGTTCGACGAGCAGCACGCTCATGCCGCGGTGGGCGGGGGAGGCGTCGCGGTCGGTGATGCACAGCAGGCCGATCAGGCCGGAGTGCGCGGCGTTGGAGATCCAGGTCTTCGAACCGGCGATCGTGTAGCCGTCGTCTCCCGGCACGGCCTGGGTGCGCATCGCCTGCAGGTCGCTGCCGCCGCCGGGCTCGGTCAACGCCATCGTGGCGCGGATACGTCCCTCGGCCATCGCGGGCAGGTACTTCTCGCGCTGCTCCGGCGTGCCGAAGGTCTTGATCAGGTACGTGATGACCGAGTGCCCGCCGATCGCGCCCGCCAGACTCATCCAGCCGCGCGCGAGTTCCTCGGTGACGCGGGCGAAACAGGCGGTGCTGACGTCGACGCCGCCGTACTCGGCCGGGGCGAGCAGGCCGAAGAAGCCGAGCTTCTTCATCTCGTCAATGAACTCGGCCGGGTAGATGTCGTCGGCTTCGAATTCGCGGACCCGGGGCCGGACCCGTTCGTCCACGAACTCCGCGACCAGTGCGACCATCTGCTGTTCGTCGTCGGTGAGCGTCATCGCCCATTCCCTTCTCGTGCCTGCCGGAGGACGCGCTGGGCGCGTTCCAGCACTGGCTTGTCGACCATCTGCCCGTTCACCGCGACCGCGCCGTCCGCTCCGGCGTCGAGGATCGACTGTGCCCAGCGGACTTCCTCGCGCGTCGGCCGCAGTGCCGCCGCGGCGACGGGCACCTGTTTCGGGTGTACGCACAGCTTTCCGGTGAACCCGAGCCGCCGTGCGTAGTGGACTTCGTCGGTGAGGTGCAGCTCGTTGTCCAGATCCGCGGTGACGCCGTCGATCGGCCCGGGCAGTCCCGCTGCGGCGGAGGCGAGCACAAGCGCGCCCCGCGCCGCGACGAACGCGTCGCGGTCCGCTGGATCCGCGCCCAGTTCCGCGGCCAGATCGAAGCTGCCGAACGCGAGGCGCTGCACGTTCGGGACGGTCGCGGTCTCCCGCGCGTCCAGCACGCCTCGCGCGGTTTCGACGAGCGCGATCACCACCGGCAGGACACCGAGCTGTTCGCCCGCGGCGCGCGTCGTGGCCGGTTCGGCCTTCGGCAGCATCACGGTGCACCGGCGCCGCCTGAGCACGGCGAGGTCTTCGTCGTGCCAGGCGGTGCCGGCGGCGTTTACCCGCACCGCGCACTCGGGGTTCTCCTCGAGCCACGCGACGACCTGTTCCCGCGCGTACTCCTTGCGGTCCGGCGCGACGGCGTCCTCCAGATCAAGCACGACCAGGCTCGGCCCGGCCGCCATCGCCTTGCCGAAGCGCTCCGGCCGGTCGCCCGGGACGAACAGCAGCGTCGCCGCTTCCCGGGCCCGGGTAGCCGCGCGGCTGGTCATTTCCGCGCCTTCTTCGCCTGCCGGACGAGGCCGCCGCCGATGATCAGGCGCTGGATTTCGCTGGTGCCTTCGTAAAGCCGCAGCAGGCGGATGTCACGGTAGATCCGCTCGACCGGCACGTCGCGCATGTAGCCGGTGCCGCCGTGGATCTGCACCGCGAGATCGGCGACCTTGCCCGCCATCTCGGTGCAGTACAGCTTCGCCGCCGACGGTCCGATCCGCCGGTCCTCGCCGGACACGTAGCGCGCCGCGGTCTCGCGCACCAGCGCCCGCCCCGCCAGCACGCCGGTCTGCTGATCGGCCAGCATCGCTTGCACCAGCTGGAAATCGCCGATCGCCTGACCGCCCTGCGTCGCCGAAGCCGCGTACGCGACGGACTCGTCCAACGCCCGTTGTGCGGAACCGACAGCCAGCGCGGCGATGTGGACCCGGCCGCGAGCCAGCGACGTCATCGCGGCGCGGTACCCGGCGTCCTCGTCCCCGCCGACCAGCGCGGAAGCGGGCACCCGGACGCCGGTGAAGGTGACGTCCGAGGTCCAGGCGCCTTCCTGGCCCATCTTCTTGTCCTTGGGCCCGACCTCCAGCCCCGGCGTGTCCGCGGGCACGAGGAACACCGCGATTCCCGGCCCGGAGTCGTCCGCCGGGCGGGTGCGGGCGAAGACGACGAACAGATCCGCGATGGGAGCGTTGGTGATGAAGCGTTTCTGGCCGTCGATGACCCAGTCGTCGCCGTCGCGCACGGCCTTGGTGCGCAGCCCGGCGGGGTTGGACCCGGCGCCGGGCTCGGTCAGCGCGAAGGACGCGACGACCTCGCCCGAGGCGATGCGCTCCAGCCACTGAGTCTTCTGCTCGTCGGTGCCGAAGCCGACCAGCACCTGTCCGGCGATGCCGTTGTTGGTGCCGAACATCGACCGCAGCGCCAGCGAGGTGTAGCCGAACTCCATCGCCAGTTCGACATCCTGGGTCAGGTCGAGCCCGAGCCCGCCCCATTCCTGGGGGATCGCGTAGCCGAACAGGCCCATCTCCGCCGCCTGCCCGCGCAGATCGGCCGGGATGGCGTTGCCGTCCATGATCTCCTGCTCGCGCGGAACGACCTTCGCCCGGACGAAGTCGCGCACCAGGTCCAGGATGGGCCGGAAGTCCTCGGGAGTCACCGCTGCTGCCATGCCCCCACTATGACTCAGCCGACCCGCTGAGAAAATACTTTATCAGAAATCATCGAATGGCTCACACTGTCGGGCGATGGTCAGATGGCGGTAAAACCGCAGGTGAACTCGGGATTATGGCGGCGTCGGGCGCGCCTCGCGGAGCGGGAAGAGGTCGCCTGTGCGTGCCACTGTCGTGTAATACTTCATCCGATACAGCTGTCGGCGCAGGGATGGGAGAAGGTCGTGGCGATGCCCGAAACCGCGAGTGCCGGACCGCGCCGCACCGGCCCGGCGAACCTCAACGCGATGGCCGCGCAGGAGATCCGGCGGCGCGTCTTCTCCGGCCATTTGCGAGCGGGCGCGAAGATCGACCAGGAAGCGCTCGCCGACGAGCTAGGCATCAGCAAACTGCCCGTCCGCGAAGCGTTGATCACCCTCGACCACGAGGGCGTCGTCGAGCACATCGCCCGCCGCGGCGCGTTCGTCGCCCGGATGACGCGCGACGACATCCGTGACCACTTCCGCGTGTTCGGCGTCGTGTCCGGATTGGCCGCGGAGCGCGCGGCGAGGAACCTGTCCCCGGAAAGCCTGCAGGCGATGCACGATCTGGCGGACCGGATGGAGTCCGGAGCGGACCGTGCCGAACAGGAACGGCTGAACTTCGAGTTCCACCGGAGGATCAACTACGCCGCCGACTCGCGCCGGCTCCTCTCGCTCCTCGGCATCCTGGGCAAGACGGTGTCGCACGGGTTTTACGAGGCGCACGAGGATTGGCCGGACAAGGCACGGGCCGATCACCGGCTGATCCTGGCCGCGTTGTCGGCTCGCTCGGCCGCCCGGGCGCGCACGCTCGTGGAGAAACACCTCGCCGACGCGGGCGAACGCGCGGTCGCTTTGCTTGAGAGACAAGGATTCTGGGACCACTGACCTTCAGGTCGGTTTCTGGTCCATGCCACCGGCGAGGAGCGCGTCCGACACGGCGCAGCCAGTGGTGAGCCGAGTACGGAGCGCGAGTTCTGCGGTGGTCGCGGGATCTGCCCAGGACTTTGGCGAGCGTGGTCAGCGGGTCGGTGCCCCCGCCGTCGACGATCCATGCCCTGCGGGTGACCGAGACCATCTTCGCCCCGTTGTGCGAATTCATATTTTATGGCTTCTCCAGGTACCCGTTACGGTCAAATTCATGGAGCAGAACTTTCACTCGGCCGAAGAACTCGCGGCTGCTTTGCGTGCTGGCGGAGTGACGTCGGCGGAGCTGACCGACGAGGCAATCGCCCGCATCGAGCGGGAAGACAAGGCGCTCAACGCGATCTGCGTGCCGGACTTCGACCGTGCGCGCGCCGCAGCCCGCGACGCCGACCAGGCGCGCGCCCGCGGCGAGGACCGGCCGCTGCTCGGGATTCCGGTGACCGTGAAGGAGTGCTACAACGTCGTCGGCCTGCCCACGACCTGGGGCATCCCGGAGCACCGGGACTTCATGCCCGCCGAGGACGCGGTCCAGGTGTCGCGTCTCAAAGCGGCTGGCGCGGTAATCCTCGGCAAGACCAACGTGCCCCTGGGACTGCAAGGTCTGCAGAGTTCCAACCCGGTCTACGGCACCACCAACAACCCGTGGAACCACGACCGCACCCCCGGCGGCTCCTCCGGCGGTTCGTCAGCGGCCCTCGCGGCGGGCTTCGGCGCGTTGTCGATCGGCTCCGACATCGGCGGCTCGCTGCGCACCCCCGCGCATTTCTGCGGCGTCTACGGGCACAAGCCATCCCTCGGGTTGGTGGCGAACCGCGGGATGGTCGCACCGCCCGGGCCAGCGTTGCCGGTCGACCTGGACCTCGCCGTCGTCGGCCCCATGGCGCGCACCGCCCGCGACCTCGCACTGCTGCTGGACGTCATGGCCGGACCGGACCCGCTCACGTACGGCGTGGCACACGAGCTAGCCCTGCCGCCCGCACGGCACTCGCGCCTGAACGACTTCCGGGTCCTGATCCTCGAAGACCATCCGCTCATCCCGACCGGGTCCGCCGTGCGAGCGGGCGTCAACCGGGTAGCCGCCGCACTTGCCGACGGAGGAGCCCGCGTCGAACGCCACAGCTCGCTGCTGCCCGACCTGACCGAAGCCGCGACCTTCTACACGCAACTGCTGTTCTCCGGCTCCGTCGCACGATTCCCCGTCGACGCGTACGAGCAGTTGCAGACCCGCGCCGCCGGACTGAGCGCCGACGACCATTCCCTCGACGCCTCACGGCTGCGCGGAATGGTGCTCACCCACCGCGATTGGCTGGAAGTCAACAACCGCCGAGAACTGCACCGCCACGCCTGGCGGCAATTCTTCGCCGAGTTCGACGCCGTGGTGTGCCCGGTGACGCCGACGCCCGCGTTCCCGCACGACCACAATCCCGACCTGCTGGCCTGCCGCCTCGACATCGACGGCGTCGAATACCCGTTCTTCGACCAGCTCGTCTGGGCGGGTGTGGCCACCATGCCCGGTCTGCCCGCCACCGCGATGCCAGCGGGCCTGTCCGCCGAAGGACTGCCGGTCGGGGTGCAGGTGATCGGGCCGATGTTCGAGGACCGGACGCCGCTGAAACTGGCCGAACTGCTGGAGGAGCGGATCGGCGGGTTCCAGGCTCCGAAGTAGGGGCTCGGTGTTCGCCTCGAAGACGAGGGGTTCGAGGCGAACACCGACGGTCCGCTTCCGGGCCGCGAGTTCGGGATGCTCAACGGAGCTCGCCGCCGGGCCGAAGGGGTGCGTAGCGGTACCTGCGGTAGGCCGTGGGAAGCGGACCGGTGACCGTCTCCGGAGTGACCGTGAATCCGAGGTGCCTTCCCAGAATCGCCATCAGCGCGATCGAGCTGTCGGCGATCGTCGCGTCCGACGCGAAGTCGATGAGGCCGGAATCGATCATCTCGTCGTCGAACAGGTGCGGGTGCGTGCCGCCGCGGGAGTCGTACCCGCCCCCGCAGGTGAAGGTGAAGACGAGGTCGCCGTGCGAGAGATAGCTGACCACCGCCGGGTCGTCTTCGTTCGCTGCGATGAAGACGACGTCGGTGTTCCGGGCGAGGTCACCGGCGATGCCGTCGACGTGGGTTTTCTGTTGGATGTACTCCACGACTACGGCCCACTCGCCGGACTCGGCGACGCGAATCCATTGTGGTCCCTCGAAGAACCCGGCCGTGCTCAGCACCGGGTCGGCGAGGGCTTGCGCCGCGGTCATGACGCGTGCCGAGTCAGGGTCGAGGTCGAACGTGCGGAACACCTCGGCCGGAGCCATGCCGCGCACGAAGGTCAGGGCTCCGCCGTCGAGGACGACACCGGCCGGGGTGGCGAGCCACGTCCAGTCGGGATCGAGGCGGTATCGCGCATCGACCGGTGACGTCTCGTTCATCGTCAACTCCTCAGCAGACAATCAGCCCCAAGTAACCGAAAGCTCGTGCACCCCGTAAATGTTCATGTTCGTCCGCAACGGCACCTCCCCAGCCGGAACCGCGAGCCGCAAGTCCGGGAAACGGCGGAACAGCCCCTCGAACCCAGCCCGCATCTCGAGGCGAGCCAGCTGCTGCCCGAGACACTGATGAATCCCGTGCCCGAACGCCACCTGCCCCCGGACTTTCCGGTGCACGTCAAGCACATCGGGGTTCTCGAAACGACCCGGGTCGCGGTTGGCGGCGAGCAGTGACACAACCACAGTCGATCCAGCCGGAATCGTCTCCCCGCCGAGTTCGACGTCCTCCGTCGCATAACGGTAGAAGATGTCGGCCACCGACAGGTAGCGCATCAGTTCTTCCACCGCGTTGGAGAACAGCGACGGGTCCGCGCGCAGTTCGGCCAGCGGCGCGGGGTTCTCGAGCAGCGCGAACGCACCCAGCGACAGCATGTTCGCAGTGGTCTCGTGTCCGGCCAGCAACAGCAGGAACGACATCCCGGTCAGCTCTTCGATGCTGAGATCCTCGTCGCGGGCCAGGTCAGAGAGGATGTCCTCACCAGGCTCGGCGCGCTTGTCCGCGCACAGCTGGCCCAGGTAGCCCATCATCGCGCCGAACGCGGCCATCTTGTCCTCGAGGTTCACGTCGCGTTCCATGAACTTCGACGAGTTCGCCTGGAAGGTCTCGCGGTCGGCGTAGGGAACGCCGAGCAGCTCGCAGATCACCAGCGACGGCACCGGAAGCGCGAACTCCCGCACGAGGTCCACCGGCGGCGCCAGCTGCGCGACCGCGTCCAGTTGCTGTTCGGTGATCTTGATGATGCCGTCTTCGAGCTGCTTCATCCGCTTGACGGTGAACGCGCCGGTGAGCTTGCGCCGCAACCGGGTGTGGTCGGGGGCGTCCATGCTGATGAACAGGCCGGGGATCTGCGGCGACGGCTCGGTGGCGACCGGCATGCCCGGCGTCTCGTACGGCACGTGGACCACGCCGAGGTCCATGCGGTTGCTGAACCGCGCGTCGGACATGACCTGCCGGACCGCGTCGTAGCCGGTGATCAGCCAGCCCTCGTGGCCGTCCGGGAACAGCATCGGGCTGACCGGGCGGGTTTCGCGCAGCGCGGTGATCGCGGCGGGCGGGTCGAACGGGCCGGCGTCGCGGTCCATCGGCAGGCCCTGGACCGGGGAAAGCTGCTGGCTCATCGGAAATCCTCTCGTGGTGGCTTGATGTCACCACGATCGCGGAGCGGCCAGACACCGGGCGGTCACGGCGCTGACACGGGCCGGGCGCCGCGTCAGGGCGCGAGCGGTGCCACGACCAGTTCGGTCCACGAGGCCGCCGCGCCCTCCCGCGCGGCCTGGTCGAACGCGTCGTCGCCGAGGTGGCTGCGCGCCTCCTGCTCGATCCGCGGCACGTCCGGGTTCGACAGGTCTTTCCGGCCGAGCACCTGCGCGCTCGCCGCCAGCAGCCGCGCGGCGTGGTCGTACTGCGCGCGTCGCGATGCCAGGTCAGCGACTCCGACGACCATCTGCGCGATCACCGGCGCACGACCGGTTTCCGCTGCCGCGTCGCAGGCAGCGGCACGGTGCTCGCGCGCCTCGTCGAGATCGGCGGTGAACCAGGCGTGCAGGTCGTGGGTCGCGGCCCGCAGATGCGGTTGCCGCGCTTCGTCTCCCAGCAGGCTCATCGCCTGGCCGAACTGGTCGAAGGCGTCCTGCGCGTTGCCGTTCCACCGGGCCAGTTCCGCCCGGACCAAGGCGAGCGAGGCCAGCGTTCCGGGCCAGGTGACGCCTTCCGCGAGGCTTTCCGCTTCGGCCACCGCGGCGGCGCTGGCGTCCTTGTCGCCCGCGAGCCAGTGCAGCCGCGCTTGCCGCATGCGCATCTGGACGACGTCGTCGAGCGCGTCCAGTTCGGTGACGACGGCGATCGCCTGGTCGAAGTGTTCGCTGGCCTCCGCGAATTCACCGCGCATGGCCACGCAGCCGGCGAGTTCGGTCTGCGCGAACGAGATGCCGAACCGTTCGCCGAGCACCCGGAACTCGACCAGCGATTCGTCGAACCAGGATTCGCCGTCCTGGCCGAGCATCATCCGCAGCTTGCCGATGTGCAGCCGGGACAACGCGCGCACCCACGGGTCCTCGTCGGCCAGCAGCGACTCCCAGGCCGGCAGGAGCGCGTCCATGTCGCGCAGCATCATTTCCAGCGGCACCACCAGCCGCAGCGCCGCGTGGCGATGCCGGTCGTGCCTGCCGAGTTCGTACGCCTGATGGATCCACTTCGCGGCTTCCGGCATGTCGCCGGGTCCGGACGTGACGAACATCGAGGTCAGGGCGTACACGATGGCCTTGATCCCGTCAGGGACCTCGCCGGGAGTCGCGATCGCGGCGCTGATCAGCTCCATGCCCTCGGCTTTGCGGCCCACGAGCCACCAGTACCAGCCGCAGGCCGCGGCGAGCCGCATCGACGCGTGGGCATCGCGAGCCGCGAGTGCACCGCGCATCGCCGAGACGAGATTGTCGTGCTCTGCCTTGAGAAGGGTGAGCCACTCCAGCTGCTCGCCGCGGCGCAGGCGGGGTTCCGCGGTCTCGGCCAGCTCGGTGAAGTACGCGAGATGCGCCTGCCGAGCAAGGTCCGTCTCCCCGGCCTCGGCGAGCCGTGCGGCGCTGTACTCCTTGATCGTGCCGAGCATCCGGTATCGCGGCTCGCCTTCGCCGAACGCGACGAGCAGGGACTTGTCGCTGAGCGCGGTGAGCAGGTCCAGGACCTCGTACTCGTCGACCTGCTCGCCCGCACAAACCCGTTCCGCCGCTTCCAAGCTCGCACCACCGGCGAACACCGACAGCCTGCTCAGCACGAGCCGTTCGCCGTCGCTGAGCAGTTCCCAGCTCCAGTCGACCATCGCGCGCAGCGTCCGGTGCCGGGGGAGAGCGGTGCGGCTGCCGCCGGTGAGCAGCCGGAACCGGTCGTCGAGCCGGTCCGCGAGCTGCTCGGGCGACAGTGTCCGGAGCCGGACCGCGGCCAGTTCGATCGCGAGCGGCATCCCGTCCAGCGCAGTGCAGATGCGGGCAAGAGTCCGGTCGTCGGCGAGGTCCTGGCGGCGCGTCGTCGCCCGGTCCCGCAGCAGCTGGACGGCCTCGGCCCGCGCGAGCGGTTCGACCGGCCACAACGCCTCGCCGGTGATCCCCAGCGGTTCGCGGCTCGTCGCGAGGATCCGCAACCCGCGGCACTCGCCGAGCAGCCGGTGCGCGAGGGCGGCCGCGGACTCGATGACGTGCTCGCAGTTGTCCAGCACCAGCACCATCTCGCGGTCGCGGATCGCGGAGACCAGCCGGTCCACCGGATCCGCCGAGGACGCTTCGCCGAGCAGCGCGTCGCGCAGACCGAGCCCGGACAGCGTGGCCTGCGCGACGTCGTCGCCGGTCCCGATGGCGGCCAGCTCCACCAGCCAGGCGCCGTGGTGCAGGCCGTCGACCACCGTGCGGGCGGTTTCTGTTGCCAGCCGGGTCTTTCCCGAGCCGCCGGGACCGGTCAGGGTGGTGAGCCGATGCCGCGACACCATGTCTCGGACGGCGGCGACATCGGCCTCTTTGCCGACGTAGCTGGTGAACTCGGCGCGCAAGTTGGTCTTGCGGCTTTCCTCGCGCCGTCCCACCTCGCCTCGCAGCAATGCGACGTGCAACGCGGACAGCTCGGGCGACGGATCGGCGCCCAGCTCGTCGACCAGCGTTTCCCGGAGGCGCTGAAACGCTTGCAGCGCTTCGGTGTTGCGGCCCGCGGCGGCGAGCGCCCGCATCAGCGCGGCGACGAGCTTCTCCCGCACCGGGTTCGCGGCGACCAGGTCAGTCAGCTCCGCGACGAGGTCCGCGCCCCGGCCGAGATCGAGTTCTGCTTCGAACCGGTCTTCCACGGCCGCCAGGCGCAGGGCCTCGAGCCGGGTGGCCGCCGCGTCGAACGCCTCGCTGTCCTGCAAGCCGACGTCCTGCATCGCGGGCCCGCGCCACAACTCGAGCGCTTCGCGCAGCTGCCCAGGCCCGTGGTCGGCGCGGGCCTGGGCGACGAGCCGCTCGAAGCGCACCGCGTCGACCGCGTCCGGGTCGAGCACCAGCCGGTAGCCGTCCGTCAGTCCTTCGACGACGGCCCCCGGCAATGCCTTGCGCAGCCGGGAAACCAGGCGTTGCAAGGCATTCGCGGCCTCGGCGGGCGGGTGTTCGCCCCAGATCCAGTCGATCAGCGCTGCCTTGGGGACGACCTGGCCCGGCCGGAGCGCGAGGGCGACGAGCAGCCCGCGCAGGCGCGCGCCCGGAACGTCGGCCACGTCGCCGTCGCGGACCTCGAACGGACCCAGGATCTTGATCTGCACCTGCACGATCCTGCCATCCGATCGGGTGGTCAGGCAGCGGGATAGAGAACGATGTCGTCGAGCCGCGTGCGGGCGTGGACCTTGAGCGCGGCGCCCGAGCTGCCCGGCGTGCCGAGCGTGCTGCGGACCAGGCCTTTCGTGCTCTTCGCGTCGACGTCGGCGGCGATGCCCGCGCTGACGCCGACCTCGATCCCGCCCGCCGCGTTCGACAGCTCCACCTGGCCGCGCGTGACCCGCCCGATCCGGATCGGGCAGTTGGCCGCCTTGGCGACGACGCTGCCGTCGGCCGTCCCGATGTCGAAGCTGCCGTTCGAGCCGCCGAGATCGACGTCGGCGCGAGCGTGGCCGATCCAGACCTTGCCGCTCGTGCCCTGGTAGCGGATCTCGCCGTCGGCCTCGCCGATCCGCAGACCCGCCGTGCTGCCCTCGATGACCGCCGCGCCGGAGACGTGGCCGACCGCGAGCCCGCCCGCGCCGAGGCTGCCGCGCAGCGCGGCGACCCGGTCGAGCTGAACCTGGCCCGAGCCGATGTTGACCTCGCAGTCGCCGAGGACGCCGTCCGCCCGCACCTCGGTCCAGGCCGTGTTGAGGACGAGCCCGGACCCGGCGGGCAGTTCGATCGCGATCTCGACGGAGCCGGTCTGGCTGCCGGACTTGGTGGTCTTGACCGACAGCACGCCGTCGGCGAACTCGACCTTGGTCTTCTCGGCGACCTTCACGTCGGTGGGGTTCGCCGCGTTGACGGGTTGCACCCGGACGACGGTGTCGGTGCGCTCGGCGGCGGTGATCCGGACGCGGGCGCCGGCGGTGGTGAGGGCGGCGGTGATGGGGTTCGGGGTGGTGAAGGTGGACATTTTCGGTCTCCTTGGCTGGCTTGGCGGTTCGTTGTGACCACATTCGCCTGCTGGGGAGACACGCGGCTGTCACGGCTCAGACGCGGCGGAGCGCACCCGTGTCAGTGCCGGTGTCAGTGTTGTCAGGCCCGTTCGCGGCTGCGGGCCCGGTGGTTGGCGACGCTGACGCGGTTGCCGCAGAGGTCGGGCATGCAGTAGCGGCGACGTCCGGCGCGGCTGGTGTCGACGAAGACGCCGTCGCAGTCCGGTGCGGCGCAGTGCCGGAACCGGTCGTGGCCGAGCGACTGCAAGGCGCCGAGCAGACCAGTCCCGAACACCGCGGCCAGTTCGTCGGCCAGCGCCGCGTGCGGTGCGGTTTCGGCGTGCCATTGCCAGCGGCCATTGGCGTCGCGATGCAGCAGCGGCCCGGTTCCCGCCCGGGCGACCAGTTCGCCGGCGCGGCGGGCGACCTCGTCCTCGTCCGCCTCCAGCACGGCGCGGATCTCGTCGCGGAGGGCGTGCACCTCCGCTAGGTCGTCGCTCTTCCTGGTCGCGCCCGGGCAAATGCCGTGCTCGGCGAGAAACCGGTCCAGTGCCGGGGAATCTGGGAGTGCGTCACCCGCACTGCGCACCCGGGGAGACGTGTTGACCAGGTCCGTCGCCGCGCCCGCCCCGGCTGCGTAACCGTTAAAAGCTATCTTCACGCCTTACTCCCTGTTAGGGTAACCGTTGCAAGGACACTTTACCCCTTACGGAGGAGAGCTATGCCCACGCGCACCGCGACCTGGCCGCTGACCGACCGGATCCGGGTGTCCGGCGGCGAGGTCGCGGCCGGCGTGTTCGGCGAAGGGTCGCCGGTGGTCCTGACCCACGGGACTCCGGCGTCGTCCTACCTGTGGCGCGAGGTGGTCCCAGTGCTGGCCCGCAAGCACACGGTGTACGTCTGGGACCTGCTCGGTTTCGGCGATTCCCGTCCCGGCCCGGGGGTCGCCCCGTCGATCGCCCGGCAGTCCAGGACTCTCGCGGAACTGGTGGCGCACTGGGGGCTCGAGTCGCCCGCGCTGGTCGGCCACGACATCGGCGGCGGGATCGTGGTGCGGGCGCATCTGGCCGACAACGTGGCCGTCAGCAGGCTGGCGCTGGTGGACGCGGCCGTCCTCGGTCCGTGGAACACGCCCTTCACCGAGCACATGCAGCGGCACGCGGCCGCTTACCGCACCATGCCGCCGCACGTTTTCGCCGACCTCATCGCGCCCCGGATGCGCACCGCCACCCACCACGCGATGTCCGACCAGGTCGCCGCCGCGTATCTCGCGCCCTGGGCCGGACCCGAGGGACAGCAACGCTGGATCGACCAGGTCGCCGCCGTCCGCTTCGACGACGTGCGCGAAGTGACGCACCGGCTCGACCGGGTCGCGGTGCCGACGCTGGTGCTCTGGGGCGAGCGCGACCAGTGGCTCGACCTCGCGACCGGCGATCGGCTCGCCGCGGCGATTCCCGGCGCGCGGCGGGAGAACATCCCCGGCGCGGGGCATTTCGCACCCGAGGACAATCCCGCCGATACCGCCGAGGCGCTCTTGCGTTTCCTCGGCTGATCCACGCCGGGGATAAGAAATTCTGATCGAGAACACTGCGAAAGCAGCGAACGGGAACGGATTTCCTGCGCCACCCGGCCCAATTCGCCGCCGAATCGTTTTCGGTGCTCCCCGGCTGTGGTGAACTCGGGTGCCAGAAGGACTTCGCGTTCAAAGGGGATAAGTCGTGGTGATTCTTTCCTTGCTGGGTTCGAGCGTGCTGGCGGCCGGAGTGCTGTCGACGTCCGGGACGGCCGTCGCGCCGGTTCCTTGCGACGCGGCCAGCCTCAGTTCCGCGATCGCGGTCGCCAACGCGCATCCGGGCAGTTCGCTCGACCTGACGGAGAATTGCACCTACCAGCTCACCTCGGCGCTGCCCGCGATCACCGCGCCGACGACCGTCAACGGCCATCACGCCACTCTCGCCCGCACGCAGACTGCCGCGCTGTTCCGCATTCTGCGCACCGACGCGTCATTGGTTTCGATTTCCGATCTTTCACTCACCGGCGGCCGCACCGCACCGGGCGAAGACGGCGGCGGCATTCTCAACACCGGTGCGCTGACTCTGAGCCGGGTGACGATCCGCGGCAATTCCACCGGCGACGGCCCGCCCGCCGCGGACGGCGGATCCGGCGGCGGCGTGTTCAGTTCGGGCGGCACACTGTCGATTTCCGACAGCACAGTCGCCGCCAACTCCACCGGCAGCGGCGGGCCCTGGGCCAGGGTCGGCACAGGCGGTTTCCCCGGTTCGGGCGGCAATGGCGGCGGAATCGCGGTTCGCCAGGGCGTGGTGAAGGTCGAGCACAGTTCGGTCGACGGAAACCGGACCGGGACCGGCGGCGACAGTTCGACGGCTCCCGGCGCCGAGGGAGACAACTGGGCGCACGGCGGACACGGCGGCGGGATCTGGAGCACCCAGCGCACCACCGTCACCGACAGTTCCGTGTGCGACAACACCGCGGGCGACGGCGGGATCGGCGGGCCGGTCGGCAGTTCGCCCGCCGGATCCGCCGGTCATGGCGGGCCTGGCGGAAACGGCGGCGGGGCATACGTCGCCGGTGACACGACGTTCGCCCGCGGCACGGTATGCCGCAACACTTCCGGCGGCGGGGGCACCGGTGGCTCCGGCACGACCCGCGGCTATGACGGGAACGCGGGCGACGGGGGCGGAATCTGGACCGGCGCGGGCCAAGCGACCCTCGACGGCACGACAGTCGCCGACAACCGCACCGGCTCGCCCGGCTCCGCCCGGCCAGGAACTCCGGGCTCCGGCGGCGGGGTCTACGACCACACCGGCGAACTGACCGTCACCGGCGGCCTGGTCGCCCGCAACCGCGCCGGGCAAGACGGCGGCGGCATCGGGCTGCACAGCACGCGGAAGCGCCCAGTCGCGCAGTTCCGGATCACCGGGGCGAGGATCGCCGACAACGTCGCGGGCGGCAGCGGCGGCGGAATCGTGATCTCCAGCGTCCACGGCGCCGCGGCGCACGTTCTGGCCGACAGCGTCGTCACCGGGAACACCGCGGCCAGGGGCGGCGGGATGCACGTCGGCTCCGGCAACACGGTGAAGCTGGAGCACACTGCCATCACCGGCAACCGTCCCGACGACTGCGATCCGGCCGGATGCCAGGGCTCCCGCTGAGGTCCGGAGGCAGCGGTCGAACGCGGGCCGGCGCGGCGACAAAGCCGAAGCTGCCTGCGAATTCGCTCTTTTTCGTTCTCGCATCTCACGTTTCGCGGGCGGCGCGCGTCTACGAGACGGAAGAGAGGGGACGCAAGTGAGCGCATCGCCGTCGAGGCCGGGCCCGGGCCGGTCGCCGCGGGCGGGGCATTCCGGCACGCTCGGGGTGACCGGCGACCTCGCCGCGGCTGCCACGACCACGTCTTCAGCGGGATGGACATGCAACTGCCTTTCGAGCACATAGTCGCGCGGCACGGGGCCACTGTGCTGCGCGTCTGCCGGGTCGTCCTCGGCCCGCACGACGCGGACGACGCCTGGTCGGAGACCTTTCTCTCCGCCCTGCGCGCCTATCCCGACCTGCCGGAGACGGCGAACGTCGAGGCGTGGCTCGTGACGATCGCGCACCGCAAGACCGTCGACGTGCTGCGCGCCGCCAACCGGAATCCGCTGCCCGTCGGCGAGATCCCGGAGGAGCCGGGACCGCGGGACGTCCCCGATCTCGAAGACCGCGACCTGTGGGCCGCGGTGCGCGGTCTCCCGGACAAGCAGCGCCAGGCCGTCGCCTACCGCTACGTCGCCGGGCTGCCCTACGCCGAGATCGCGGAGATCCTCGGCGGCTCGGTCGACGCGGCACGCAGAGCCGTCGCGGACGGCATCAAGAACCTCAGAAAGAACCGTACGGGCGCGATCGCGAGAGGAGCATCGTCATGAACGGCATCCGCAACGACGACGACCTGGTCGCGCTGCTGTCGACGCACGTGGACGCCGATCTCCTCGACCGGCTGCACGCCCGGCTGGAACGGGACGCCGACCACGCCGGACTGATCGACGTCGCCTACTCCACTGTGGACTCACCGGTCGGAAAACTGCTGCTTGCCGCGACGCCTGCGGGCCTGGTCCGCGTGGCGTTCGCCGGCGAGGACCACGACCGGGTGCTGGAAACCCTCGGCGAGAAACTGAGCCCGCGGATCCTGCGCGCGCCGAAGCGGCTGGACGAGGCCGCGCGGGAGATCGAGGAGTACTTCGCCCGGAACCGCCGGACGTTCGACGTGCCCTTGGACCTGTCCCTCTCGCGTGGTTTCCGGCGGCTCGTGCAGACGCATCTGCCCGAAATCGGCTACGGCGAGACCCGCAGCTACCGGGACATGGCCGAACTCGTCGGCAGCCCGAGGGCCGTCCGCGCGGTCGGCACCGCGTGCGCGACCAACCCGCTGCCGATCGTCGTCCCGTGCCATCGCGTGCTGCGTTCCGACGGCACGCTCGGCGGGTACATCGGCGGCACCGAGGCCAAGACCGCGCTGTTGAACCTGGAGAGGGCATGAGCACCGCACGGCGAAAGACCCGGGACCGCTGGCGCGAACGCGTCGAAGCGGGGGACTGGGCCGCGATCACCGCCGAGGTCAACGAGTACGGCGGCGCGCTGCTGCCGCGGTTGCTGGCCCCGGAGGAAACCGAAGAGATCAGAGAGCTCTACGGGCGGGACGAGTTGTTCCGCAGCACCGTCGACATGGGACGGCATCGTTTCGGCCGGGGCGAGTACCGGTACTTCCACGCACCGTATCCGGAGCCGGTCGAGCGGCTGAAACAAGCGTTGTATCCGCGTCTTCTGCCGATCGCCCGCGACTGGTGGGCGAAACTCGGCCGTCCCGCGCCCTGGCCGGACACGCTCGACGAGTGGCTCCGGATGTGTCACGACGCGGGCCAGCCGAAGTCGACGGCGATCCTGCTCCGCTACGCGGAGAAGGACTGGAACGCGCTCCACCGCGACCTGTACGGCGACCTGGTGTTCCCGCTGCAGGTCGTGATCAACCTGAACGAGCCGGGCGTGGACCACACCGGCGGGGAATTCCTGTTGCTGGAACAGCGTCCCCGCGCCCAGTCCCGGGGCACGGCGACCCTGCTGCCGCACGGGCACGGCTATCTGTTCACCACCCGCGACCGCCCGGTCGAATCCGCCAGGGGCTGGTCGGCCGCGCCGGTCCGGCACGGGGTGTCCGCCATCAGGTCGGGCGAACGGCACACCTTGGCGCTCGTTTTCCACGACGCGGCATGACCTACACCCTGCTCGGACCAGACGGTCGCGGCTACCGGTCTCCGGTCAAAGGACGATGGGGCGGCCACCGCGCAGCGAGAATCTACGGACGGCTCGACTGCCCGTCCGCGCGGCGCGCGATCGCTTGCGGCGGCTACGTCCGGCAGCGGGTCTTCTTCGCCGACGAGGCCACCGCGATCGCGGCCGGCTTCCGCCCGTGCGCACGCTGCTGCGCGGACCGATACCGGAAATGGAAGAACGGCGAACCATGGAAACGCTGACCAGTCCGTTGCTGACCAGTCCCGCCACACACGACTCGGACCCGACCGCCACTGACGCCGAGGTCGAAGCCATCGTCCGGCTCGCCCGCGATCGCGGCGCCAGGGACATCGCGATCGGCTCCGGCCGCACCGCCCGTGCCGTCGCGACCGCCCGGGCGGTCGAATCCGCCTGGGACAAGGCAGGCGGCCGGACTCTCGCCACCGTCACCTGGCCCGAGACCGGCGCGTCCTGGCTGCGCCCCGCGTCGCGCTTCGCCGCGACGGACCCCGATCTGTGGATCATGACCGGACCGGCGACCGGCTGGGCGCAGATGACCCGGCGGCTCCTGTGGTCCACCCGCTGGCGCCCGGACCGCACCCTCGCGACGGCCGCGATCGGCGATCCGCGCACCCTCGCCCTCGTCGGCCTCGCCACCCTGGACGGCCTGTCCGGGGCCACCGCGGCGGGCGCTTCGTGGCGGGTGAACCACGACTGGCCGAAAAGGACGAACGCATGACACCGGACCCGGACGTCGTCGTCGGGGACGACGGGCTCGCCCGCCCCGCGTGGGCCGCCGCCGACCCGCTGCTGCGCGGCTACTACGACACCGAATGGGGAATGCCCGTCACCGACGAGCACGGCGTCTACGAACGCGTCAGCCTCGAAGGCTTCCAGGCGGGCTTGTCCTGGGCGACGATCCTCCGCAAACGCCCCGCCTTCCGCGCCGCGTTCGCCGACTTCGTCCCGGACAAGGTCGCCGGCTACACCGAGACCGACGTCGAACGGCTGATGGCCGACGCCGGGATCGTTCGCAACCGGAAGAAAATCGAGGCGACGGTCGCCAACGCTCGCGCCACTGTCGCGCTGCGACAGGAGATGGGGCTCGCCGAATTGGTGTGGTCGTTCCGGCCGGAGGACACGCCCCGTCCGGTTCGGTTCGACGAGATCCCCACGAAGTCCGCCGAATCCATTGCCCTGTCGAAAGAACTGCGCCGGCGCGGGTTCGCCTTCGTCGGGCCGACCACCATGTACGCGCTCATGGAGGCGATCGGCGTCGTCGACACCCACCTGCTCGGCTCGCACCGGCGGGGCAGTTCGGGAATCTGGGCCGCGTGACGCTGCCGTGCCAGGCGGTCAGGCGGTGGTGCGGGTGACGAAGCCGGCGATGGCGTCCTCCATTTGCCGGAGGCCGGGGTCTTCGAGGGGATAGTGGCCGGCGTTGTCGAGCATGACGGTGTCGACGGGGACCTTGGTGATGCGGGAGAGGACCGGCACGCTGAGGCGGTGCGGGGTCCAGCGGTCTTCGGCGGGCTGGGTGAGCAGGACGGGGCAAGCGTCGAAGTCGGGCGGTTCGACGGCGGGGGTGTAGGTGGCGTAGCTGTCGAGGAACCGGACGCTGACCCAGTTGGCGGCGGAGGTGCGGTCCTTCATGAGGACCTTCATGGCGTCCGGGTCGTTGGCGAGCGCGGACATCTTGGAGGCGAGGCTCATCGGGTATTTGGCCGCGGCGGCGGGGGTTTTCGCGAGCAGGCCCATGAGCGGGACACCGGCCCGGGCGGTGAGCTTGTCGTGCGAGGTTTCGTCGCGGACCTGCTGGTCGCGCTGGTCGAGGAAGGTCATGCCGACGATGCCGCGCAGCGTGCCGCGGGGAGCTTTGGCCGCGACGTGGTAAGTCAGCATGCCGCCGGCGCTGAGCCCGTAGAGGACGATCGGGCGGTCGTCGCGGGACTGTTCGTGGGCAAGGAAGTCGACGACGAGGTCGACCCAGTCGTCGTAGGAGGGCGTGGTGCCGGGTTTGACCTGGGTGAGACCGTAGCCGAGGTTGTCCAGGGCGACGGTCTCGAAGCCGCGCCTGGCCAGCGGGCCGCCGAGGATGAGGGACATCTGGCGGCCGTTGGTGCCGACGCCGTGGTGGAGGACGACTTTGGCCTTCGCGTCCGGGTTGCGGTAGCGGTCGAGGTGGACGCGGTGGCCGTGCCAGTCCCAGTACTCCTCCTCGGGAGCGGTGGAGTCGGTCAGGCGCAGCCTTTCGGGCAGGAACTGCTGGAGGTCGCGCCATGCCTGCTGGTCGCGGTAATACGCGGTGTTCATCCGGGAACGCCTTTCGGGTGGGGCCAACCTGAGACGGTCAGCCAGAGGTGGCCGCAGGACGGGCCAAGGCCCCGCGGGTGATCATGTGCACGCCAGTCTCGAGTTCGCCGCGCACGGCGTCGGCGTCACGCAGGTCGTCCTCGAGCCCGCGCGTGAAGGTGAGCAGAACGGCGGCGGCCTGCCGCGCACCGTCGGGCACGGCCTCTGCCAGCGCTGAGGTCAGGAGCTCGGCGAGGCGGTCGATGTAGCCGGTCACCAGGCCGGGAGCCTGGGCCGTGGCCGCGGACAGCAACTCCTGGGCGTGCGCGGGGCTGTCCTGCCAGAGCCGAATGGCGACTTCCAGTTTCACCGTGAGCACAGCGAGGACCTTCTCGTCCGGCGCACCCGCGGCGTCGGCCGCTTCCTGTGCCGCCGCACCGGCGCGCTCCAGCAGGGACTGGACGACCTTCGTGATCGCCTCTTCCTTGCTGCCGACGTACTTGTAGACCGTCGGACGCGACAGCTGCGCCTCCTCGACGATGTCGGAGATCGTGGTACGGCGATAGCCGGTGCGGCAGAAGCAGCGGTACGCGGCGTCGAGGACGATCTGGGAGGAGGGAACCTTCGGCATGCTTACAAATTTAACACGCGATTGGAAAAGTGTAAAGTTTGGTGTCAGGCGGGGGAGTGCGAGAGGTTCCCCGGCACTGGTTGCGAGAGCTGATCGAGCGGCACGCCCGCTGACCCTCGACTGTCCCCGGAGACCGCTGCCGGGCGACGAGGATTGGCCGAGTCCGGAGAAGCAGCAGTACCGGGCCAACCCACCCGGGCTTGAGTGTCCACTATGGACTCATCGGAGCAGCGTGCGACACCCTATCGGCCCTGGAACGGAGGGGCACCTGGCTTTAGCATGCGACCGAGGACGTTTCCGGTCTCGCTGGGAGGTTCCTGTGCGCCCGAGTTCAGGTGTTCTGGCGGCGCTCACCGGGCTGACGTTCTTCGCGGCCCCGGTCGCACACGCCACCGGTTCTGTGTCGGTCAGCGGCGGCGACGCGATCTGGGGTACGGGAGGCGTTCGCTGCAGCGTCGGGTTCAACGTGCACAGCCACGACGCGCCCGCGCTGCTGACCGCCGGTCGCTGCGGCCAAGGTGCCAGCGACTGGTACGCCGACCCCGGGCTGACCCAGCACATCGCCACGACCGCGCTGGTCGGCTTCCCCGGCAACGACTACGTCCTCGCGATCTACGACCAGGGCGTCTCGGCGCCGAGCACCGTGAACCTCCACGACGGGACCTTCGCGACGATCACCAGCGCGGGCGACGCCGCTATCGGACAACGGGTCACCCGTTCCGGAGCCGAGACCGGGGTGCGGACCGGCACCGTCACCGGGCTGAACATGACCGTGAACTTTCCCGAAGGCACCGTCTCCGGCCTGATCCGGACCGACATCTGCGCCGAGCCAGGCGACAACGGCGGCTCGCTGTTCGACGGCTCCGCGGCGCTCGGCCTCACCGTCGGCATCATCGGGGACTGCGCTTCCGGCGGCGAGAGCTTCTACGAGCCGGTGCCGACCGTACTGGCGGCGGTCGGGGCGACCATTCCCTGATCCTGGGCGAACGGCGCGGGCAGTGGACAAGGCAGTGTCGGTTTCGCATCGAGCGCGGCGTGAGTTTATGGCGGCTTCGGGGAGTGCCGAGAGCGCCGGAGTCGGCGTTGACCTTCTTTCTGGTCTTCAACATCGGCGCGGCCGTGGTTGTCATCCTCGCGGGCGCGCTTGCCGACCGGATCCGGCGGCGCTGGTGGTCATCGGTCCGGGGGATGGGCAGGAAGACTCGACTGTCGGGGCAGATGCCGGAGACTCCCCGTCACGCGGTCTTTGGGGCGGTGGACGAAGCGCGAGTGTCTGCTGAATCCGGACGATGCGAGCGCGGTTCCGGAGGTCGGGTCCCCGCCGCGGCGGCAGTCTCGTCCGGAGATCGTGTCGGTGGAGACCTTCCTTCAGACACGGTCGTTGCGCGGCCGAGGGACTAGGCGGCCGTAATCATTGCCGCGGGTCCCTTTTGCGGCGCTGCCAGAAGGCTTCGATGATCTCCGTGAGCTCCGCTCGGTCGGCTTCGTCCAGACTGGCCGTGCGGATGTTGATCGTGACCTGCATCTCGGCGAGTTCGGCGAGTTCGGGCTTGGAGCGTTGCATCTCCATCAAGCGGTCGAGTTCGGCGTCGACACGCTCGGCGACTTCGGAGTCGGTGAAGTAGCCGGCTGAGACCCCGAAGGCGCCGGCGATTCCGACGAGGTGATCCAGCGTCGGGTTGTCGCGGACGCCGCTGCGCAGCTGGGAGATGTAGGCCGACGAGATCGATCCTCCGAGCTGCTTGACCCGCGCGGCCAGGTGCCGGTTGGTGATCGGCCGCTGTCCAGCGGGATGAAGCACCTCGAACAGCCGATTGAGCTTCTCGGCGATCGTGTGCGGCCGATTGGCCGCGTCGCCCGGGCTGTCCCCATTGCTCAACTTCGATCACCCGCCTTCCTGTGCCAGGCGCGCCCGCGTGGCCGGATTGTTCCAGCCCAGCATGCCATCCGGTCCCAATGAAGCAAACACCAGCTACGTTGCGGTTGTGTTTAGTTAGCTGATGTGCCACTGTCTTGAGAGAGGTTAGTGCTCGGATCGTCGCAATGAGGCCCGATCGAGCACTCTCGAACGCCCGTCCGTTTGCTCGCACAGGGTCGTCGGCGCAGCGGACATCATGGATGTTCTCCAGTTTCAGGCAGGCTCGGCAGCGCGGGTGTCCGCCCCGCCGCGGAGCGGCAATCAGCGCTACAGCGCCGTTTCAACTAGCGCGCGACGTCAGTCACTATCGTCCAGCGCGAGGCGATCGGCTGGGGTGACCCGAGAGCAAGAGGGGTCGCAGATCTCAGCCGGGGACTCGTGACGGTACCGGAGGGGGCCTCATGGCGACGATTCATCTGACCGGTCCGAGCAACCTCGATCCCGCGCGACTGCCGGCGATGCGGTTGGCGGCGCTGAACTGCCTTGCCGTTGGCAAGGCGGGAAAACCGGATCTCGTGCGGGACGCGCGAGCGTCTCTGGGCGAGACGCCCTAGTCAACGCCATTTCGCCACGCGCGCGGCCGACCGCCGGCGCGCATCGAGCCAGGTTTTGTTCACGACGGGACGGCACGTCCAGCCCGCTCGCCCCACGACGTTGCGCGGAATCGGCCCGGCCGTGCCGACGACCGCACGGGCAGGCAGGCAGCTCTGGGCGGCCGATATTCATTAGGCGGCGGGAAATAGTCCTGCCGTGCCGGGAGAACAAACCGGAACTGAAACCGAGTGCGGGGAGGTGAATTTTGAGCGTTGATTCGGGCGCGATTCGAGTCGTCAAATTCGGTGGCACGTCGCTGGCGGACGCGGATCTTGTCGCGGCGGCGGCACAGAAGGTCGTGTCGCTCGCGGACGGCGGTTACTCGGTAGTTGTCGTGGTGTCGGCGCAAGGGGGTACTACCAACGAACTCCTCTCCGCGGCCCGGGCAATTGCCCGGAAACCGTCCGCGCGCGAAGTGGACCAGTTGCTGATTACCGGCGAAGCCGCGTCCGCCGCGCTTCTGGCGATGGCTGTCGACGCCCGCGGTCGCGCGGCGACGTCACTGGTCGGCGTGCAAACTGGAATCAGGGCACAGGGCAGGCACGGCTGGGGCCGAATGGCTGAAATCGATCGGCGGAGGATTGACGTCCTGCTTCACAAAGGCCACGTTGTCGTTGTCGCCGGGTTTCACGGCGTGACATTCAAGGAAGAAGTGCTCACGCTCGGCAGGGGTGGATCGGACACCGCGGCGGTCGGGCTCGCCGCGGCGCTCGGCGCCTCCGATTGCGAAATATATACCGACGTCGACGGCGTGTTCACCGCGGATCCCCATCTCGTTCCCGCCGCGCGATTGCTGGCGGGAGTGTCCGCCGAGGTGATGGTGGAGATGTCCTACGCGGGCGCCAGGGTCCTGCATCCCCGCGCGGTCGACCTCGCGTTGCGGCATTGCATAGACATCCATGTTCGAAATTCGCTGAGGCCGTCGACCGGGACGACGGTGTTCAGCGGACTTCGGAAAGGAATTCAGGGAATGATCGAGGATTCAGGGGCGGTCGTGGGCGTAGCGCACGACCGCGCAAAGGCTCGCGTGATAGTGTGGAACCGTCCGAGTTCTCTCGACTGCACCCCGGAGTTTCTCGGTGCGCTCGCCGAAGAGTCGATCGAGATCGACGTCGTTGTCCGGCAGGGAAGCTCGGAATCCGGATTCGAACTTGATTTCGTCGTGTCCCTCGACCAGCTTGACGCTGTTTTCGAGGCGGCTGCTGAACTCGGCCTCGAGACGACGTCGGACCGAAACATCGCGACCGTCTCCCTGGTCGGCACGAGAATGCTCGAGCGTCCGGGAATCCTCTCCCGGTCGCTGAGCTCTCTGCGATCGTCGAGAATCGAGGTCAAATCCTTCTCGGTCGCCCAGAATCGCATCAGCCTCATCGTTCCGGAAGAGCACTCCGGCAGCGCGGTGAACGTGCTCCACCGGAGCATGGGACTCGCTTCACGGCGGGACTGCTCCGGTTCCGAAGTCAACGTGTGAGCAACAGGAAGAAGGTGTGCGCCGGTGTCACTATCGCTCAACGGATCGTTCGCCAGGAGACTGCGTACTCTGCGTCTCTACAAACACCACGACGAGCGCCTCTTGGTCATCCCGCTGGACCATCCCGTCGGCAATGGGCCGGTCACCGGCGGCAGGCGGGTGAATCAGCTCGTCGAGCAGATCGCGGCGTCCGGGGCCGATGCGGTGGTCCTGCACAAAGGTTCCCTCCGATACGTCAATCCCCGATGGTTCGCGAGGGTTTCGCTGATCGTGCACCTCAGTGCCAGCACGGTGCACGCGACGGACCCGGACGCGAAATATCTCGTAGCCGGGGTGGAAGAGGCGCTGCGGCTGGGCGCGGACGCGATCAGCGTGCATGTCAATCTGGGCTCGTCCCAGGAGAAAGAGCAGATCAGGGATCTCGCCGCGGTGTCGGATGCCTGTGATCGCTGGAATATCCCGCTCCTGGCCATGATGTACGCGAGAGGGCCGAAGATAGCGAACCCGTACGACCCGGGTTTGGTCGCGCACGCGGCCGCGGTGGCGACCGACCTGGGTGCGGACCTGGTGAAACTCGATTACGTCGGCGATGCCGTCGCCATGCGCGAAATCGTGGACACCTGTCCCGTTCCGGTCGTAGTGGCCGGCGGTCCGGTTCGCGAGGGCGAGGCCCTGACCAGACATGTCGAACAGGTTCTTTCCTGCGGCGTCGCGGGTCTGGCCATCGGGCGCAACGTGTTCACCGCCGCCGACCCGGCGGCGGTGACCCAACTGCTGAGCGGCTTGGTCCACCCCGCCTCGTCCCCGTCTGTTCCGGCACTCGACGCGCCCCTGACCCGCATTGGAGCATTGACATGAAGCTGAGCTGGCTCGATGTGCGTCTTCTCGAACCGGAGTTGCGCACCGCCGTCATCGAAGAAGCCATCCACCAGGGCGTCGACGCGGTCGTGTCCGATGACCCCGCCGTGCTCGCCGCGCTGCCCCCGACGGTGCGCACGGTTTACCTGGCCGACGGCGAGGACCTGCGGGAACTGCCGAATGTCTCCGTCGTCATCGTCGACGCGGCGGACACCACCGCACTCGCGGTGCGCCACCCGGAGATCGAGTTCGGCCGCTACGTCGAGATCGTCGACGCGCCCTCCCTCGAGGAAGCCTGCCGAGCCGCGCGAGAGGAACGCTGGAGCCTGCTGAAGTTCCGCGACCCGACGAAGATCCCGCTGGAGATCGTCATCGCGGCGGCCTCCGGGGCCGAGGGCAACATCATCACGGTGGCCGAGGACGTGACCGAGGCCGAGATCATTTTCGGGGTCCTTGAGCACGGCTCGGACGGGGTGGCGATGGCGCCTGGCCGAGTGGGCGACGCCACCGCACTCCTGTCTGCCGCCAATGCGGTCCTGCCACCGCTCGCGCTGACCGAACTGACCGTTACCGGGACCGCGCATGTGGGCATGGGCGAACGAGCGTGCGTCGACACCTGTTCTTATCTTGGCCAGGACGAAGGGATCCTGGTCGGTTCGCACTCCAAAGGGATGATCTTGTGCGTGAGCGAGACCCATCCTCTGCCGTACATGCCTACCCGGCCGTTCCGGGTCAATGCCGGCGCCATCCACTCGTACACCCTCGGGGCGAACGAACGGACCAACTATCTGTCCGAACTCAAGGCCGGGGCCTCCGTCACCGCCGTGAACGTCAAGGGAGAAGCACGGCTCGTCACGGTCGGGCGGGTCAAGATCGAAAGCCGGCCCCTGATCTCCGTCGACGCGACGGCTCCGGACGGAACCGAGGTCAACCTGATCCTGCAGGACGACTGGCACGTCCGGGTGCTCGGTCCCGGCGGGGTCGTGCTCAATTCCACCGAGTTGAAGGCCGGCGACGCGGTCTTGGGATATCTGCCCACAGCGGACCGCCACGTCGGCTATCCGATCAACGAGTTCTGCCGGGAGCAGTGAGCAGAGGCATGGCAATCCTGGTCGCCGGAACGGGGTTCGCCCCGGTCGCGCGGCCAACGGGTCCGCCTCGGAAAGTGACGGTAGCTGTATGCGCTCGGTCGATGAATTGCCGTTGTCTGACAGGGCTGCCGGTCCTCCGCGGGCCACCGCTGAGGATCTTCGTGCCTGTATGCGCCTGTTTCCCACCGGCGTCGCTCTGCTGACGGCGGGCGAGGGCGACACCGCGATGGGCATGACCGTCAACTCGGTGGTCAGTGTGTCGCTTTCGCCGCCGATCCTGCTGGTCTCGGTGCATCGGAGTGCACGAATCACCGGACACGTCGTGCCGGGCATGGAGTTCGCTGTGAGCCTCCTCGGCACCGAGCAAGTCCATCTCACGCGACGGTTCGCGGCAGCGGACCGGCCGGTCGGCGAGGCCGCGGTCTCGGTATTGGGCGGGGCGCTGGCGGCCAGCGGCGTTCCGATCCCCGCCGGGGCGCTGGGCGTCGTCCAGTGCGTGGTGGAGCGGACGGTTCCGGTCGGCGACCACGTTTTGGTGCTCGGCCTGGTGGTCTGTGCCGAGGCGAGCGCGGAGGAGAGCTCGCCTCAGGTCTTCCACCGGGGAAGTTTGACCACGGTCGCCCGAGCGGTCCGTTGACGACGGCCCGATTCGGGCGACGGGGGACCGGGCCTGCCGCCCGTACGAACGAGAGGCGAGCACCAAAGTGGACGATCACCTGGTTCAGGCCTATCTGGACCGGATCGGCGTCTCGGAACGCGGTCCGAGTGCGGCGTTCCTCCGGGAGTTGCACGAGCGGCACCTGATGACGATCCCCTTCGAGAACATCGACTACCACCTCGGCGAACCCATCCGGCTCGGCCCGCACGCACTGGACAAGGTCGTCCGCCGCGGCCGGGGCGGAACGTGCCGAGAGCTCAACGGGACGGCATTTCCCAGTCTGCTGCGGGCGCTGGACTTCCCGGTGACCTTGCTGGGCGGCAAGGTTTTCCGCGAAGACGGCCCGAGTTTCGCCCTCGCTCACACGGTCGTCCGGGTGGACACCCCGAGCCCCTGGCTGGCCGACGTCGGCTTCGGCAAGCACGGGGCCCGGTATCCGCTGCGACTGGACACCGGGCTCCGGCAACGAGACCCGAACGGCGTCTTCGAGTTCGTCTCGGGGCCGAACGGGGACCTCGACCTGATGCGGAACGGGACGCCGACGCTCCGGATCGAGAACACGCCCAGAACCGTCGAGGACTTCCGGCCGCTGCTGTGGTGGTACGAGAGCTCTCCCGACTCCCCGTTCCGGAAAAGCTTGTTCTGCACTCGCCTGACCGAAAACGGGCGGATCACGTTGCGGGGCGACGTGCTGACTCGAACGGAGGGGGCGAACCAGGAGAAACGTCAGCTCAACGGCGATTCCGAAATACGACAGGCGTATTGGGAGCACTTCGCCATCGCCCTCGATCGACTGCCGCCGATCCCGCCACCGTGATGCCGCCTGGAGCGATACCCGTCACCAGCAGCAGACTCTCGAAAGGTGCGAGGCAAATGCCACTTCCGGACGAATCCGCTTCGGACGGCCGCTCCGAGCCCCGCGGTTCGCTCGGCGACCGGTTCGCGGGGGAGGGGGTGCCACTCGGCGCCGCACTGGACCGGCTGGCCGCGGAATCCCCCGACGCCCCGGCGGTGACCTGCGGAGACACTACGCTCAGCCGTGCCGGTCTGGCTCGGGCGAGCAACCGCTACGCCCGGGCGCTGGCCGAGACGGGAGTGGCCGCGGGCGACCTGGTGACCATCGGATTGCCCAACGGGATCGAGTTCTACGTCGCCACTGTCGCCGCGTGGAAACTCGGAGCGATCCCGCAGCCGGTGTCCGCGCGCTTGCCCGCCGCCGAGCTGGCAGCGGTGATCGAGACCGCGGACCCGTCGGTCGTGGTGGGACTGCCCAGCCCGGACGGCAGACCGAGCCTGCCCGGGGGATTCCAGCCGGATCCTTCGCTGCCGGACGAGCCGCTGCCGCCGATCGTCCCGCCGAGCTGGAAAGCACCCACCTCCGGCGGCAGCACCGGCCGCCCCAAGATCATCTTGGCCGGGGACGCGGGAACGGTCGAGGCCGTGCTGCCGCGGGCTCGTTCCCTCCGCATCGATCCCGCCTCCACTTTTCTGGTGACCGCGCCGCTTTATCACAACGCGCCCTTCGCTTTTTCCCTGGTCGCGCTGATCAATGCGGGCCACGTGGTCGTGATGCCGCGTTTCGACCCGGCCGACGTGCTGGCGCACATCGCGCGGCACAGGACCACCTGGGTCTACCTGGTGCCTGCCCTGATGGGGCGGATCCTGCGGCTGCCCGCCGAGACCCGCGCGGCGGCGGACCTGTCCAGCGTCCGGACGGTGTTCCACGTGGGCGCGCCGTGCCCGGAGCATGTGAAGCGCGGATGGCTGAACTGGGTGCGGCCGAATGTGGTGCTGGAGCACTATTCCGGGACCGAGGCGACCGCGGTGACTGCCATCGACGGCGAGGACTGGCTGGATCATCCCGGCTCGGTCGGCCGCGTGGTCTCCGGCGAGATCGTGGTGGCGGACGAGGGTTTTCGCCCGCTCGGACCCGGGGAGATCGGCGAGGTGTGGATGCGTCCGCCCCGGGGGAGGCGCACCTATCGGTACCTCGGCGCCGTGCCGCGGTCGCGGGACGGATGGGAATCGCTCGGCGACATGGGACGGTTTGACGCGGAGGGCTATCTCTACCTCGCCGACCGGCGTACCGACATGATCTTGGTCGGCGGGGCCAACGTGTATCCGGCAGAGGTCGAAGCGGCCCTGGAAGCGCATCCGGCGGTGGAGTCGGCGGCCGTCATCGGGCTGCCGGACGACGATCTGGGCAACCGGGTCCACGCGATCGTGCACACGGTGCGCTTCGTGCGGGACGAAGCTCTCGACGCGCACGTCCGCGAACGCCTGGCTCCCTACAAGGTGCCGCGTACGTTCGAGCTTTCCGAACTCCCGCTGCGCGACGACGCGGGCAAGGTTCGCCGGTCCGCCTTGCGATCCGCTCGAATGCCGCGGCCGTCCCGAACTGGTTCTGCCGCCGGCGGAACGTGACCCCGAGAGGTGCTTCGGCACCCCGCCGTCTCCCTGCCGCCAAGCGTGGGCGCGCAGTTCAGCGGCAGGCAAGGTCCGGCCGCCGATCGTGGTTGTCCCCCTCATCGTGGAACGAGGATCCTGTGAGCAGCGAAGTCATCTGGAACACCGAGAAGTACCTGCGGTACTCCGACGTGCAGAGCAGAGCATTCGAAGACCTTGCCTCGCGGGTCGACGCTCGCGACCCGCGCCAGGTGGTCGACCTGGGGTGCGGTCCCGGAGACCTCACCGCGGCTCTGTCTCAGCGGTGGCCCCTGGCGGTCGTCACCGGAATCGACAGCTCCGCGACGATGGTGGCGAAGGCACGTCAGCACGGTGTGCGGGCCGAACTGGGCGATATGCGGGAATGGCGTCCGTCCGCGGAGACCGACGTCGTGCTGTGCCACACGGCTATCCACTGGGTGCCGGAGCACCCTCAGCTCATCGCTTCCTGGCTGAACGACCTTCCCGGCGGCTCCTGGTTCGGCATGTGCTCGCCGGACGACGCGGGCGACGGGATTCACGCGCTGATGGAAGAGGTGGCGGATCGCCCGCACTGGCGCGAGCTGGTCTCGGACTGCGTGCTGCGGCTGGGGGAGGTCATGCGCCCGCCGGACGTGTATTACAGCCTGCTGGAGCAGCAGGGTTTCCGGCCCGATGTATGGCAGTCCCGGCACTGGCGGTGCCTGCACGGGGAAGACACCTTGCTCCACGACCTCGAGGCGGCGCCGTTGCGGCCGATTCGCGCCAAGCTCGACGACGAACAGTGGGAGGAGTTTCGCGCCGAGTTCGCTTCGGAGCTGCGGCGGGAATACCCGCGCCGCGCGGACGGGACGACTCGGTTCGCCACTCGCATGCTGTTCGTCGTCGGACACCGCCTGGAGAACGCGTGACGCGTGAGCGGGCGCCTCGCGTTTCCGGCGGCGGGATCGGGAATGCGCGCAAGGCAGGAAACCGCCGCGGCACTCGATACGGCATATCGGAGCGACGCAAACGGATCGGGAAGGATCTCGGGTGAACGAGAACGACGGGCACGTCGACTGCGGCATAGTCGGAGGGGGACCGGCGGGGTTGCTGCTCGCGCTGTTGCTCGCCCGGCGCGGATGGCGAGTGTCGGTGATCGACAAGCACGAGATCCGAGATACGCGAATGGCGAAAATATCGCCGTTCCTGGCGCCGCCGAGCCTGGAGCTGTTCGACGAACTCGGCTTCCTCGGCGAACTGGCCCGGGTCGGTCAGCCCGTGCGCGAAGTAGTCGAACACACCGCCGCCGGCGAACAGCGCGCTATGGACTATTCCTCGGACATCTGGGGCCGCCATCCCTACATCATGAGCACCCCGCTGCCGACGTTGACCGGCCTGCTGCATGACGCGCTGGAGGAGGAGCCGACCGCTGCCGTCCTGCCGAGCACCTCGGTGCGCGGCCTTGCCGAGACCGCCGACGGCGGCTATCGCCTCGAGCTGGCGGACGCGCGCCAAGAGCGGACGATGACGTGCCGGTATCTGATCTGCAGCGACGGGAAGTTCTCGGCGATGCGCACGCTGGCCGGCATCGGCGCCGACGTGTTCCGCTTCGACCGGCCCGCGGTGTTCGTCATTCAGCCTCAGCCGCCCGGCTGGCCCGAACGGGTGGACATACACCACGCCGCGGACGGCTCGTGGCTGGGCGTGCTGCCGGTCGCCAACGGGCAGCTGGCCGTGCAGTGGGCCCCCGATCCAGCGGAGTTCGAGCAGGTCCGATCGGCGGGAGCGGCCGCGCTGCGCGCGCGGATCTCGGCTTTCCGGCCGGATCTGGCCGGGTGGCTCGACGGCTTGACCGACTGGGACCAGGTCTTCGTGGCCTACCACCATGTGGTGCAGCCGGAAGTGTGGTCGCGCGGCGGTCTGGCTTTGCTCGGCGACAGTGCACACGGGGTGCACGCGATCGGAGCGCAGGGCCTGAACATGGCGGTCCAGGACGCGCTGGTGCTGGCGGATCGGCTGATCAGGGCCGAGGAGGGCGAGCAGATCGCGCCGTTGGCGTCCTACGAAGCGTTGCGGTGCCCGTTCGTCAGCGACTTTCAGCGGTACCAGATGCGTCTTCCGCACGCCACGTCGCAGGGGGACCGAGACCGGGCGGGCGACAGCATGTACGCCGGGATCGCACGGCTCATGGCGAGCGGGCAGCCAGAGGTCCGATCCTGCTACGAGCGGGTCGTCGCCGGCAGCCGAAATTGAGAACACCGCCCGGCTCGCGACGTCGTCGCGGCGGCTCCCGCTCGGCCCCGGCCCGAAACCCGGGCCGGGAGCATTCCCGGCCGAGACGCACCAGTCTGGCCAAGCACGCCTGAACGCCGAACCCCGGAGGTCGCGTAGCAGATGCGCGTTGCAACCATGATCTTCCTGACCGACGAAACGATCCGGCCGGACCGGCTGGGACGCGCGTTGGAGGAGCGCGGCTTCGCCGGGCTCTACCTGCCTGAGCACACCCATATTCCGGTAGGCATCACGATGCCGTCCTCGATGACGGATCCCTTGCCGCGCGAGTTCGGGCGCACACTCGACGCGTTCGCGGCGCTTGCCCAGGCGGCCGTTGTCACCGATCGGCTCGCGCTGGGCACCGGGATCACGCTCGTCGCTCAGCACGACCCCGTCGACCTCGCCAAACAAGTCGCCACGCTCGACTTCCTCTCCGGCGGCCGCCTTACGCTCGGCGTCGGCTACGGCTGGATCGTCGAGGAGGCGGCCGATCACGGTGTCGAGTGGTCGTCGCGGCGGGAGCTGGTGCGCGATCGCATGGCGCTCATGCGAGCGCTGTGGGCGAGCGAACCCACGGCGTACGAGGGCGAGTTCGGGTCCGTGCGGGCCAGCCACGCCCACCCGAAGCCGATGCGGGGAGCGCCGCGGACCCTGCTCGGAGGGGTGGCGGGGCCCAAGCTCTTCGCCGCCGTCGCCCAGTACGCCGACGGCTGGCTGCCGAACGACGGGCGCGACGACTTGGCGCAGGCGATTCCCGCGCTGAGAAAGGCGTGGGAGCTGGAAGGGCGCGAGAAGGAGCCCGAGGTGGTTCCGTACGCGGTCCAGCCCTCGGCAGAGAAACTCGCGTACTACCGCGACTTGGGAGTCGAGGAGGTCGTGCTGCGTCTGCCGTCTGAGGGCGAGGCCGAGGTGCTGCGAGTGCTGGACGACTGCGCGCAGTACCTCTGAAACGAAGCAAGGCTTCGGTGTCCGTGAGCCACTCAGTCCCGGTAGGACGGTCGCCGCTCCGGATAACGCCTACGAGCGGCATAAGGCATCGAGGAGCGTAAGCCGGGTAAGCTCCTGCTCATGAAGGACCCCGAGGGCGGAACTACCGTAACCCGCGATCGCCGGACCGGTGATCGACTGCCGCTGCGGGAGCGCAAGAAGCTGCGCACGCGTCAGGCGCTCGTCGATGCCGCGCTGGAACTCTTCACCGAGCACGGCTTCGGCGGCGTCACGCTGGACGAACTGTGCGATGCCGTCGACGTCTCGAAGCGCACGTTCTTCCGCACCTTCAGCAGCAAGGAAGAGGTGGCGCTGGCGCCTCTGCACGACTTGTGGGCCGCCTTCATGGAAGAGCTGGAAGCCGTGGAGCCCACGGGCGGCCCGGTCTTCGAACTGCTGGAGGGCGTGCTGCGCACGGCGATCGGCCGTGTTGGCGAGGACGGCTGGGCCGAGCGCCTGCGGCTCAGCCGCAGGCTGACCGCGCGGACCCCGTCGATGGAGGCGCACGGCCTGGCCTTCTGCGACCGGACGAACGCGGACATCGTCACCGTTATGCGCCGCAGGTTCGACCTGCCCGCGCACCCGGACCCGGACGGTCTGCGTTCACGCCTGGCCGTCGACCTGCTGGCCGCGGCCTTCCACCTTGCCCTGCAGCTTTGGGTCGCCGACGCTTCCGAGCCCGGTCCCGAGGGGCTTGCCGACGCGCTTCAGGACGCCTGCGCGGCTGTGCCGGAAAGTCTCGCGCTGCCCGCGCGTCCGCGCTGAACCGCCGCCAGGAGCGCGAGAACCCCGTCCGTCCGGTCTCCTCTGGGTGCGAGGCCTCGAAGGTCAGTCGCGGCGCGGCACCGGTCGGCGGCGCTGTTCAAGCTCTTCGTTCCCGTGGCCGGGATGCTTGGGCACCAGGATCTTGCGGCGGTAGACGCACACCACGGTGCCGTCCTGCTTGTAGCCGACCGTGTCGATTCGGACGACGCCGCGGTCCTTCTTCGACGAGGACTCGCGCTTGTCCAGGACCGTCGACTCGCCGTAGATCGTGTCGCCGGAGAACGTCGGGGCCACGTGGCGCAGGGACTCCACCTCCAGGTTGGCGATCGCCTTGCCGGAGAGGTCGGCCACGGACATTCCGAGCAGCAGCGCGTACACGTAGTTGCCGACGACGACGATGCGTCCCTGCTGGGTGCCCTCGGCGTAGTGCGCGTCGAGGTGCAGCGGGTGGTGGTTCATCGTGAGCAGGCAGAACTGCTGGTTGTCGTACTCGGTGATCGTCTTGCCCGGCCAGTGCTTGTAGGTCGCACCGACTTCGAACTCCTCGAAGTATCGACCGAACTGCATCTTCCCGCCTTCCGAATGTTTCGCTAGCTCCCCGCCGGCCAGGGCACGAGACCGGTGACGGCACCGGCAGTGGCTCTCGGGTTCGTCGCGTCGTGTCAGGAAAAGAAAGCCGAGGCGCTGGCTATTCGGCGCTGCGCCCCGGATTCGGGTGCGTCTCAAGGAGGTTTTCCAGCGGTGGCGAGGAAATCCGGCCCGGTGCGCCGTCGGCGCAGCGATCGCGGCGCGCGGCGTGGTGCCTCCTCCGCGCGCCAGGTTTCGGAAGGACTCCGGTCGGCAGTCATCTGGTTGTGCCGCCGACAAGCCGGCTGCCCGCGCGGGGAACGGCCGCGAGCAGCGCCTTGGTGTACTCGTGCTCGGGCTCGGCGAAAACCCGCTCGGTCGGCCCCTGTTCCACCACTCTGCCGTCGCGAAGCACCAGCACGCGATCGGCGACCTCGCGGATGACGCCGAGGTCGTGCGAGATGAATACCAGCGAAACCCCGAGCCTGCGCTGGAGATCGAGGAACAGCGACAAGACCTTCGCCTGTACTGACACGTCCAGTGCGGACACTGGCTCGTCGCACACGATCACCTCCGGGCCGGGGGCCAGCGCGCGGGCGATGGCGACCCGCTGCCGTTGCCCGCCGGAGAGCTGGCGCGGGCGCCGGGCGCGAAGTTCGCCGGGCAGGCCGACCTGGGCCAGCAATTCGCCGATCCGGTCAGCGCGGTCGTGGCGGGATCCCGCGGGCAGTGCGTCGCGGATGATCCGTTCCACGCGGTGGCGGGGATCGAACGAACCGAGAGGATCCTGCTGCACCAGCTGAACCCGGCCGCGCAGCGACCGTCGCGCTCGCTCGGACGTCCGTGACCACGGCTGTCCGCCGAGGGTGATTTCGCCCCGCTGCGGTGTTTCGAGCCCGAGCAACAGCGATGCCAGGGTGCTTTTGCCCGAGCCTGACTCGCCCACGACGCCCAGGACTTCGCCTGCCGCCAGTGCGAGCGAAACATCGAACACGCCGCGCCGCGCCGCCAGGTCGGCCGAACGGTGGCGGTACGTCACGCCGTCGGCCCGCAGCAACTCGACGTATTCGCGTGCGGGGGGCGGGTCCTTGGGCTCGGTGCCGGGGACGGCGGCGAGCAGCGTCTTGGTGTACGTGTGCTCAGGCTGGGCCAAGACCTGCGGCACGGGGCCGCTCTCCACGACCTGGCCGGCGCGCATGACGATGACGTCGTCGGCGAAGGACGACACCAGCGAAAGGTCGTGGGTGATCAGAAGGAGTGCCATGCCCCGGTCCCGTTCCTCCGCCAGCAACGCGAGCACTCTGGCCTGCACCGTGACGTCGAGGGCGGTGGTCGGCTCGTCGGCGACGAGCACGGCGGGATCGCCCGCGAGCCCGCTCGCGATGAGCGCGCGCTGCCGCAGGCCGCCGGACAGCTCGTGCGGTCGTTGGCGCGCCCGTTCTCGCGGCTCTGGCACGTGCACCCGTTCCAGCAGGTCCACCGGAGTCGGGGCGTCCCGGCGCGAGTGGTTGCGCAGCGCTTCGGAGATCTCGGCGCCGACCGTGCGCAGCGGGTCGAGCGAGACCAGCGCGTCCTGCGCGACCAGGCCGATCCGGCCCCCGCGCACTGTGCGCCAGTCCTCTTCGCGCAGCGAACGCAGGTCGACGCCCGCCAGCTCCATCCGGCTGGCGGTGACGCGCGCTCCCGGACCGGCAAGGCCGAGCAGCGCGCGAGCGGTGGCGCTCTTGCCCGATCCCGACTCGCCGACGATCGCCAGGCAGCGCCCGGCCGCCAGGGCGAATCCGACGCCGCGGACGGCTTGGACCGTGCCGGTCCGAGTACGGAAATCGACGCGAAGGTCTTCCACGGCCAGCAGCGGCTCAGCTCCCATCGAGGAGCCTCCCTTCGAAGCGGCGGCGAAGGTCGGCACCCACGACATTGACCGCGACGACCGTTGCGGTGACGGCGAGGCCGGGAAACACCGCGAGCGCCCACGCGGTGTCCGCGAATTCCCGTCCGTCCGCGAGCATCGCGCCCCACTCGGGAACGGGAACCTTCGGCCCCAGACCCAAAAAGCTCAGCGTGGAGCCGGAAACAATCGACGTGCCCGCGGTAACGGTCGCGAACACCAGCAGCGGAGGCAGCGCGTTGGGCAGCACATGCGAGACGGAGATGCGCGCGGGCGTGCGGCCGAGCACCACCGCCGAACGCACGTACCCCGACTCGCGCACCGCCAGCGCCTGGCCGCGGGCGAGCCGGATGAAACCCGGCGCGGTGGAACAGCCGATGGCGATGGTCGCGTTGAGCGTGCCCGGGCCGAGAACCGCGACCACGAGGAGGGCCAGCAGGAGCCCGGGGAAGGCAAGCAGGATGTCGGTCACCCGGCCGAGAATCTCGTCCAGCCAACGCGGGCCGGTCGCGACGAGAACGCCGAGCACCGCGCCGGCGGACAAGGCCCCCAGCGTCGCGCCGAGGCCGATGACCACCGACCAGCGAGCGCCGTAGACGACCCGGCTGAACGTGTCGCGGCCGAGGACGTCAGTGCCGAACAGGTGCTCGGCACTAGGCCCTGAAACGGGACTGCCCAGGTCGACGGCGTCCGGCGGATGGGTGGCCAGCAGCGACGGCCACACTGCCGCCAGGCCGACCAGGATCAGCACCAGGTAGGCGGGCCACAACGCGAACCGGGCACGGCGCCAATCGGCGGCGAGCGATTTCGGCGTCGCGGTCATCGCGACGCTCCTTCGCTTCTCGTCGCCAAGCGGTGGTCGACGGCCCGGTACAGCACGTCGACGATCAGGTTCAGCACAGCGAACACCGCGGCGGCAATCACCACGATGCCGGTCACCATCGGCATGTCCCGCGCGGAGATCGCGGTGGCGAGCACGCGGCCGATGCCCTGCCTGGTGAAAACGGTCTCCACGACCACCGCGCCGGACAAGAGCGTGCCGATGGTCCACCCGGAGAGGGTGATCAGGGGAATCGCCGCGTGCCGCAGGGCGTGCCGCACCCGTACTCCGACCTCGGAGGTCCCCCTGGCTCGGGAACTGAGTACGAACGGCTCGAGCAACGCCCGTTCGACGCCGTCGCGCAGTACTGGGGAAAACACGCCGGCGAGGCCGATGGCGAGCGTCACGGTGGGCAGTACCAGCCCGGGTATCCCGCTGTTGCCCGCGACGGGAAACCAGTGCAACCGGAAGGACAGCATGCTCAGCAGCAGTGCACCGACCCAGAAGGCGGGAGTGGAGACAGCGACCAGTTCGAGGGTCGTGGCGATCCGCCGCAGCAGGGGTCGCCTGCCGGCGGTGGCCAGCGCCAGCGGCACCGACAACGCGATCGCGAGGCCGAAAGCGCCCAGCGTCAACGCCGCGGTGGGACCGATCTGGCCGGCGAGCACCGCGACGACCGGCGCCTCCAGCTGATAGGACCGGCCGAGGTCGCCGTGCGCCAGCCTCCCGAGATAGTCCAGGTACTGCACCGGCAGCGGCTGGTCGAGACCGAGCTCGTGGCGAATCTGCTCCACGCGGGCGGCGGGCGGCAGCATGTCGCCGAGCAGCGTGATCACCGGATCGCCCGGCATCAAGTGCAGTGCCAGAAAGGCCGCGGTGGCCGCTCCCCAGATCACGAACAGGGTGAAACCCGTCCGCCGCAACACTGCCCGAAGGCCCCTTCCGCTCATGTCCGGTCCTCCAGCCGCACGTCGTAGAACAGCGGGAAGCCCACCGGATCGGCGGTCAGGCCGTGCACCCGCCGCGCGTATCCGACCAGGGCGGCGGGCACCGACAACGGCAGCACCAGCGCGTGGTCGAGCACGAATCGCTGGGCCATGGCGTAGGCGTCCGCCCTGGCCGCGGGGTCCAGCTCGACGTTCCCGGCCGCCAGCCAGCGGTCGAGTTCCGGGTAGGACTGGGCGAAGAAGTTGCCGCCGCCCGCGGCGCGGGTCTTCCCGCCCTGGAGGAAGAAGTTGAGAATGTCCGGGTCGGCGCGGTTGAAGCTGGTGGCGAACATGTCGATCGCGCCGGCGTCCAGCAGCCTGCCGAACGTGCCGGTGTCCTCGGCCGTGCAGTCCAGCGCGATGCCGACCTTCTTGACTTCGGCCTGGACGCCTTGCGCGGTGGTGATCATCCCGGACTGGTAGGTGGCGGCGTAGGACCAGCGCAGCGTCAGCCTGCGGCCGTTCTTGGTGCGGTAGCCCTCGGCGTCGCGGCCGGTCCAGCCCGCGTCGTCGAGCAACCGGTTCGCCTCGGCCGGCTCGTACGGCCACGAGCCCTCGACGCCGCGGTCGTAGCCCGGGGTAGTGGGGCTCAGCGGGCTCCACGCCCGGTCGAACTGTCCGAAGTAGACAGAGCGGACGAGGGAGCCGACGTCGATCGCGCGCAGCATCGCCTTGCGCACCCGCTCGTCGGCGAGAGTGCCGCGGACGGTGTTGAACACCACGGCCGAGACGAACCCGGGGGACTGGGTGCGGACGTGCCGCAGGGTGTCGAATCGCTTGAGCGAGGGGATGTTCGCGGGCGGGACCTGATCGATGATGTCGGCTTGGCCGCTGGTGAGCGCGCCGAAGCGAGAAGCGTTTTCCGAGATCAGCCGAATGGTGATGCCGGGGATGAGCGCCGGGCCGTTGTGCCGTGCGTTGGCGGGCGCCCAGCCGTACGCGGAGTTGCGGTCGAGTTCGATCGCACTGTTCTTTTCCCAGCTGCGGAAGGAGAACGGGCCGGAGCCGACCGGCTTGCCGCACAGCGATCCCTTGTTCACCCGCAAGGACGTGGGCGACTGGATGCCGAGATAGGCGGTGCTCAACGCCTCCAGGAAAGGCGCGCTGCGGCGCTTGAGGCGGATCCCGATCTCGGTCGGGCTGATCACCTCCGAGCGATCGTAAGCGTCGATCAGGCTCGCGGCGTACTGCGATTTCGTGTCCGGGGAGACAGCGTGGTCGAGAGTCGCCGCCACCGCGGCGGCGTCGAGCGAGGTGCCGTCGTGGAACCGCACGCCCTCGCGGAGCCGGAACGTGTAAAGCAGCCCGTCCGGCGAGATGTTCCAGCCGGTCGCCAGCCACGGCTCGAAACGCCCGTCAGCGGTGAGCACCACCAACGAGTCGAAGATGTTCCGGTCGATCGTGGCCACGATGTCCTGGGGGCTGACTTGCGGGTCCAGGCATTGCGGGAGCTGCCCGGTGCCGAAAACCAGCCGGTCTCCTCCGGCGCCTGCGGAACCGGCGCCGCAGGCCGACAGCGCTGCCAGCGCGGCCGCGGCCATCAGC
This sequence comes from Amycolatopsis sp. NPDC004079, assembly GCF_040610415.1. Classification (NCBI taxonomy): domain Bacteria; kingdom Bacillati; phylum Actinomycetota; class Actinomycetes; order Pseudonocardiales; family Pseudonocardiaceae; genus Amycolatopsis; species Amycolatopsis sp. NPDC004079. Next base: position 96,972 of record NZ_JBEXMH010000016.1, read on the forward strand.
GCAGTCGCCGGCTTTCTTAGCCGCCTCACAGTTCCGGCGCCGGGTCCGGGAACGCATGACGCGCACGCGGTTTCATGCGTTCCCGCAGCAGCAACGGATCACCAAGCCGGCGATCCTGGGCCGCGCGGGTCCCGCGGTTCGGGTCGTCCATGGGCGGAAGCGTACCGCGAAATTCGCCACTTGACGCCTTATGCCACTCAGTGGCACGGTTGCTGCCGAAGCTGACATCGGGCGAGCGCTGTCGCCGTAGAACCGAGAGGCATAACTGGAATGCGAATGTCGACCCGGCATGGCTCGGGGTGGCTGGTCGGTCTCCTTTTGACGACCTTTGTCATCGGCACCGACGACTTCATCATCGCGGGGATTCTCCCGAGAATTTCGGGCGATCTGGAAGTGAGCGCGGGTACCGCCGGCCAGCTGGTGACTGTGTTCTCGATCGTTTACGCGGTCGCCTGCCCCGTCCTCGCGGTGGCTACCAGGCGGGTGCCGCGCAAAGCGCTGATCGTGGGCGGGCTCGCGGTGTTCGCGGTGGTCAACTTCGGCACGGCGCTGGCTTCTTCGTTCGGGATGCTGATGATCCTTCGGGTGCTGGCCGCGCTGGTGGCCGCCACGCTCTCGCCGGCCGCCTTCGCGGTCGCGGGCCGGCTGGCCGCCCCGGAACGCACCGGCAGGGCGATCGGGACCGTGGCCGCCGGGCTGACCCTGTCGCTGGTCGTCGGAGTGCCCTTCGGCTCGTGGCTGAGCGGCTTGGCGGGGTGGGAAGCCACCTTCCTCGCGGTGGGGGCGTTCACGTGCGTGGCGATCGCGATCACGGCGCTGACGTTGCCCCGGATCCCGCAGACCCAGGTGGCCGGGGTGGCCGAGCGGCTGCGTCTGCTGCGTCAGCCCCCGGTGCTGCTGTGCGTGCTCGGCACGACGCTCGCGGCCGTCGGCGGGTTGATGCCCTACATCTACATGGCCCCCATCGTTCACGATTTCACTGCCATCGGCAGTCAGTACGTGGGCGTCTTCATCGCGATCGTGGGCGTCTCCGGCGCGGCGGGCACGGTGCTGGGCGGACGATTGACCGACCATTGGGGCGTGGACCGCACGCTGCTGGCCGCGTTCGGCGGGGTAGCCGCGGCCGCCCTGGTGCTGATGCTGATCGGCGTCCTCGGGCACGGGGCGGCTCCGGTGTGGCTGGTCGGCATCGCGTTCGTGCTGTGGGGGGTGCCCGGATGGGCCAACAATCCGCCGATGAACGCCCGCGCCATGCACATGGGCGGCGACGCCGCCACCGAGGCAGTGGCGCTGAACACCAGCGGAATCTACGCGGGAATCGCGCTCGCCGGGGCGATCGGGGGCGGCACGGTCGACGCCTTCGGCGGTGTCGGCGTCCTGGTGGTCGCATGCACAGTCGGCCTGATCACCATCACCGTGATGGCGCTGTCCGTACGTCGCTATCCCGCTGCGAAACGCCCGGCCGGCGGCGCTGCTTCGGAGAAGGTCGTCGCACGGTGAACCCGGCCAGGCGTCGGCCCGCCCGTCCAGTCCCGTCGTCGTCCAGCTCCGGCTCAGCCCGCACGCGCGAGTTTCCCCGTCCCCGCGACGAATTCGGAGCCGAGCATCCAGCAGTCCGGACCTCCTGGAACCGGGAGTCGGCGGACCGCCTGCGAGAACACCGCCATGCACGGCGTCGCGAAGGCCGCTCCCACCGAGAAGCGGGCCATTCGCGAAGCCTGGTCGGCCGCGCCGGGGGAGATCGTGGCAGGTGGGGCTGGTGAGGACGCTTCTCTCAGCCGGCCAGCTCCTGATCGGTCCCGCCGGCGAACGGATTCCTGGCGGCGCGGTGCTCGTCGACGGCACCACGATCACAGCGGTTGGGCCGCTGACCGAACTGGAGCACGCCGCCGACATCGGCGAGCACGTGCACCATCCTGGCGGCACGCTCCTGCCGGGGCTGATCGACATGCACGTCCACCTGTGCTTCTCTCCCGGTTCCTCGCTCGACGCGGAGTCCGACACCGACGAGCGCGATCTGGTCCTGACGATGGCGGGCCACGCCCGCGCGCTGCTCGACGCTGGCGTGACGACGGCCCGCGATCTGGGCGGGTTCGGAGATCTGGCCGTCCGGGTGCGGAACGCGATCGCCGCCGGGCGCCTCGACGGGCCCCGGCTGCGCGTGGCCGGCTCTCCGCTGACGACGCCGCGGGGCCACTGCTGGTTTCTCGGCGGACAGGTCGCGGCCGGTGACGAGGCGGCACTTCGGCGGGCGGTCCGAACGCGCGCCGATGCCGGTGTCGACTGGATCAAGGTGATGGCCTCGGGCGGAGCGAGCACCCCGGGCGGCGCGTCGATGTGGGAACGCCAGTTCGACGCTGCGGACTTGCGGATCGTGGTCGACGAGGCGGCTCGGCACGGGTTGCCGGTGGCGGTGCACGCCCACGGTGCCGACAGCATCGCCGACGCCGTCGTCGCCGGAGTGGCCACCGTCGAGCACGCTACCTGGATGACCGGGCTCGACACCTCGGACCACCGCACAGAAGTCGCCGCCGCGATGGCCGAGCACGGCGTCGTGGCCTGCACTGCCGACCCCGGGCGCTGGCGCCTCCTCGCCGAGTGGGCGGGCGACGAACGCGCGCACGAGCTGATGGGCCGGATGCGCTGGATGGCCGGCCAGGGCGTCGGCATTGTTCTCGGCACCGACGCCGGTCTGGTCCCGTTCGACACCCTGCCCCGCAGCCTCGCTCTGTGGGCGGACTGGGGCTTCAGCATGGCCGAGACGATCGAGGCGTCGACCGCCCGGGCCGCGGACGTGCTCGGGCTGGCCGCCGTGACCGGCCGGCTCGCGGCCGGTCTGGCCGCCGACGTGCTGCTGGTCGACGGCGATCCGCTCGCCGAGCCGGGATCCCTCGCCGCGCCGGTGCTCGTCATGGCCTGCGGGCGGGTGTACCGGCCATGAGCGAGTCCGCCCCGCTCCTGGCTGAACGAGGGCTGCCCGCGCCGCGTTCGGCCGTCCCCCGAGCGATCGCCGCGCCGGCTGGGATCACGCCGGTCGCCCAAGCTTCCGGCGAACAACGCGGCTTTTCCCTTTCTCCGGGCCCTCATGCCGCCGCCTGTTCTTTCTGGCGGGCACGCAACGCGAGGGAGAGCTGCGCGAGTTGAGCGGCGACTTCGGTGAGGGGATCGACGTCTTTCCCGATGGCGAGCTCGACTGGATTTCTCCCCGCGACCAGGGCATCGAGTTCCGGCTTGCGGTGCAGCGCGGCCCACACGTGTTCAGCCAGATCGGGCACGGAGAGCCGTTGAAGGTCAGTGCTGCCGGCGGAAGTGGCGATGTGGGGGCTGAGGCGTGCCAGACCGTCCAGGCATTCGATGCACCGCCGGCGGAATCGTTCCGCCGGCCGCCGCCATTCCAGTTCGATCTCCGGAAAAGCGCGCTGCATCTCTCCCCACAGGGTGGACATGTCGCGGTACTGCTGTCCTCGATGCCGCAGTGTCCGGATCGCGCCGGCGATGTCCGCCGCCGCCAACAGGGACAGCCCCACGGCCATCAGGAGGAACGCGATGTTGCTCAGTTGCCAGTTGACCCATTCCAGAAGATCGAGGGACGAGGCTCCCAGGCTCCGGTACAACACGCTCGTCAAGCGAATGATGGAGGTGAGCGCCAACCCGACGGTCGCGACCAGCACGATTCGTAAGGACAGCCGCAGGAGAGAGGTGACCGCGGTCTTCCTGGTGCTCAGATACCGCCACGTTCGCCACCCCGCGACGATGTAGGAGTAGACGAAAAAGACGTTGCCCACGAGGTAGAACGACACTATCTGCGGCACATGCATGAACGGCGACTGCAGCGTGTGCTGCCGCAACGCCTCCGGGGTGGCGATCATCAGCCCTACGAAGGCTCCTGCCGCGACCACGAAAAAGCCGCTGTGCATCAAGGGAAACCGCGACCGTCGAGCAGGGCCGTCGGCGCGCCAGAAAAAATAGACCAGCAAGAACAGTCCGGTGCTGGAAGCGACGTTGTAGGCGACTTTGCCGGCGCCGCCCGCGAAAGCGAGGTCGATGCGATGGGTGATCGGCGGGATGCTGAACAACTGCCCGGCCGCGAGCATCAGCAGTCCGACGCCGAGGATCAGCCGTGATCGGCAGCGGCGGCCGCCGAGAACAGACGTGTACAGGCGAGGGAGAGCCGCGAGTACCATCCCCACCAAAACGCAGAGCTGCGTGATCATGCCTCGGTGCTCCTGACCGGGAAGTATGGCGAAGGAATACGCGGACCACGAGTCAGGTGCAGCCGAGAGCGTCCTCGAAGGGGCCGCGGAGCGGGTCGGTGACAATGCCGTGGCTGGTCCAGCCCAGCATGATCGTCGCCATGGTCTCGGCCTCCCATTCGAACGGATCGTCGTACAACGACCGCCGGACCCGACGCGCACGCGATGCCGCCGGGAGTTTCGCGGGCGACCCGGAGCCCAGTACCCGGTTGACCATGCTGAGGGAGATCTCGCTGAACTCGCTGGCCGGATCCGCGCGGTAGGAGTGATCGATCGCGTGCCCCGGATGGCCGAGCATGATGTGGGCGAACTCGTGCAAAATGACCAGATTCCGGTGCAGCCGCCCGATCCGAGCCTCGTAGCCGACGACGATCTGACCGGTCTCGCGATTCTTGGCGGTGTAGCCGTAAGCCTTGGCTCCGAGCAGGCCGTGCTCTGCCCGCAGTTCGATGGCCATCCCGCAGCGCAGCGAGAGCTGGGTGCGCATCTGGTCGAGGTCCAGAGGTTGTTCGAGTCCCATCTCCCGAATCATCCGCCGGCACACCGCGCCCAATCGTCTTCGGTTCAGCAAGCCCGCAGCCCCCATTGCCTTTTTCGCGGCTCTCGCGCAAGGATTCGCGGCCGTGCCGTCTCGTCGCCGTGCTCCTGACCCGTCTGCCTGGCAACAGGGGCAAAGCCCAAGCCCGCGTCGCGCCTGCGACCGGAGCCGCCTTCTCTGCCTGGTCCGATCTGGTGAGCTGCGCTTGCGGAGACGAGAAACGAGCAGAAACCGAGGAGCGCAACGCGGCGGTCGTCTGCACGCCCGGCGTCCTTGCGACCTCCTTTGCGCCATATGACGCAACAAGACCTGCTGCCAAGAACCCGCCGCGCTAGCGGCTGAGCAAATTCCACTGCGACACCCCCTGGCTCATTTTCGCGATCGGCGGCGAGGCGTGTCAAGGACCTTGGGTGGTCATTACTCCGAATTCCCTCTCGGTCCAGAGAAGGAATTCGAGGAGTGGTTCGCCACACCTTCCTGAGCACGCTTGACTCTTGCCGAGATCGTTGGCCGCGACTCCGGATCTCGTCAGTGAAAGACGCGCTTAGTCTGTTGTGCTCCTTGATGTCAAGCGCAAATGGGTGAAAGGTCTCGCTCAGCAGCGCATCGATCCCTGTCGAATACCTGTCGGCTGCGTCGCTTCCGGTTTACCTGAAGGGCGCCAGGTATACGCCAAAGGTGGGCGAGGCAGAACAATTACTTCTGTTCCCGAAGGTTCGCGCGCGGCGGTTCGCTGCTATTTGCCCGGTGTTGCTATCCCTGTTGCCATCGGGCACTGGTTCAGGCGGAGATCGGAGGAATGTTGTCAAGTTTTAACGATTTGCGGATCTTCAATGGCGCATGGGTGAGTATTCCGTTTTCCTCCTGCTTGTGCGTCACGGAATACGCCTGGCCTGCCGTGCGGCGCGGTCGGTGCTCAACGTCTCGGCCGCGGTCAGATCCTGCTCGCGCTTGCGAGGAGGATTCCGTCTGGAGTGTCGGCGCCAGGGGAGTCGCATCCGGTGGAGATGACCAGCCGGGGCATGCTGGGGTACTTGTTCGTCGGCTCGTTCTTCTTGCGGGACTCGTCGGGCGTTGACCGCTACGATGCCGGACGTGTCGCTCGACCGGGTTGAGGGAATTCCAGGGCTGGAGTACCGGGTGTCGGACTCGCCCTACATCGAGGGCGTGTACCGGGTGGGGCCGGACAGCGGGCGCGGCGGGTTCGTGCCGGAGCGCATGGTGTCGGTCGTGAACTCGAACTGGGAGCTGCTGGTGTGGGCGTCGGCCGGGGTGACCGCCGTGTCGGTCCGCGGTCCCGAGACGCGGCCCACCGTGGTTCCGCTGGGCGGCGGGCTGGGCAGCGCCTTCGGCGTGATCTTCCGGCACGGCGCTTTTCTGCGGAATCTGCCCGTGGGCGGCCTTGTGGACGGCACCGTGTCGAGCCCGTACACGACTCCGCGCTCGTTCGTGCTGCAGAACACTGAGTGGGAGATCCCCACCTACGAAAACGCGGAGACCTTCGTGGACCGCCTGGTCCGGGCGGGATTGCTGGTGCGCGACCCGCTGGTGGCCGACGTCCTCGCCGGGGAGCGGCCGGTGCTGGTCACCCCTCGTTCGGTGCAGCGCCGGGTCGCCGCGGCCACGGGCTTGACGCAGGGCATGATCCGGCAGATCGAGCGGGCGCGACGGGCCACGATGCTGCTGCGCCAGGGCGTGGCCGCGACCGACGTCGTGCATCTGGTCGGGTATCACGACCAGCCGCACCTGGCGCGGTCGCTGACCCGGTTCGTCGGCCGGACGGCGACCCAGCTGCGGCGGCCCGACGCCGGCGAGATGGTGTCGCTCCTGTACAAGACCGACGCCGACGTCGCGCCCTAGGTTCTCAGTCAGCCGGAACGACCGGCTGCCGGAACTTAGGAGCACCAGTGGCTTTCACCCAGATCTATGTCAACCTGCCGGTCACCGACCTGGCCGCGAGCACGGCGTTCTACACCGCGCTGGGCGGCGAGCTCAACCCGCAGTTCACCGACGAGACCTCCGCGCAGGTCGTCCTCGGCGAGGCGGTGACCGTGCAGCTCATGACGCACGAGCAGTTCAGCCAGTTCACTTCGCGGCCGGTCGCCTCCGGCGCGATCGAGTCGATCCTCGCCTTGCCCGCCGAGTCGAAGGAGGAGGTCGACCGGCTGGCCGACGCCGCCGTCAAAGCGGGCGGGTCCGAGCCTCGCCCGCCGCAGGACATGGGCTGGCTCTACAACCGCGCGGTGGACGACCCGGACGGCCACAGCTGGGAACTGCTCTCCTTCGACGCCTCGGCGATGCCCGGTACGCCGGAATGAAGGCAGGTGTCTGACCAGCAGTATTGTCGCTGGTCAGACACCATTTGCGGCGTTTTGGCCGCAGTCGTACTCCGCTAGCCGGTGCACTCACCGCTTCCCGATAAGGAACGTCGCACATAATCCGCAGCGTCGCATGCCCGGTAAATATCTCATAGTAGAATGCTGTAATTCCTGCGCTCGCGACTGCGGTGCTGAGACGCATCCAGCGATGGCTGTGCGCATAGGCCCTGTTGACTGGGTCTTTTCCGCCCGCGTCGATCGCTTTCCTTCCGGTCCGGGGTGCCTGTCAAACCGCCTGCGGAGCGGAATCGGACTGTGCCGTTGACGTTTTCGTGCTCAGCCGGGGAAGTTCCCGCAGCAACAACCCAGCCACAACGGAAATCAACGCCGCGCCGCCGTTGTAGATCGCGACCGTGGTCCAGCTTCCGCTTGATTTGAACAGGGCTGCCGAGATCAGCGGGGCGAACGAGCCGCCGAGCACCGCGCCCAGGCCGTAGGACACGGCCAGCCCGCTGTACCGGATGGACGGTGGGAAAGCGAGCGCGAAGAACGTCGGCTCGGCGGCGGAGTTCGCGCTGACTGCCAGGAACAGCAGTACGAAACCGGCCACCATCGGCAGGTAGCTGCCGCTGCCCAGCAGCGGGTAGAACGCGAACGGCGTCAGCACCAAGGCGATCGCGGACACGACGAAGACCTGTTTGCGGCCGAACCGGTCGGCGAGCAGGCCGAACAGCGGCGTGCTGACCATGTACATCGCGGTCACGATGAGCAGCATCGACAGCAGCGTGGTCTTCGGCTGGTGCAGCACCGAAGTGCCGTAGGTCAGCGAATACACCGTCACCACATAGAAATTGACGTGCGTACCTAGGCAGCAGAGCATCACCAGGATCATCGGACGCCAGCCGCGCTTGATCGCGTCCGCGAGCGGGACCCGTTTCACCGCCTGGGCGTTTTCCACGCGGACGAACTCGGGGCTCTCGTCGAGCTTGGCCCGGATGTACAGGCCGACCAGGACCAGCACCGCGCTCAGCAGGAACGGGATGCGCCAACCCCAGGTGAGGAAGGCGTCGCCGGGGAGTTCATTCAGCACCAGGAACAGCAGGTTCGCGAGCAGCAAGCCCCAGCCGGCGCCGGAGTTGACGAAGGCGCCGGCCAGGCCGCGGCGTTTGTCGCCGGAGCTTTCCACGCTCATCACGAAGCCGCCGGCCTGTTCGCCGCCGAGGGCGAGTCCTTGGATCAACCGGCAGAGCACGAGCAGGATCGGCGCGAGGATGCCGATCGTGTGGTAGGTCGGCAGCAGGCCGATCGCGAAGGTGCCCACGCCCATCAGCATCATGGTCAGGAACAGGACGCGTTTGCGGCCGACGCGGTCGCCGAGGTTGCCGAAGATCGCGGCGCCGATCGGGCGCATCACGAAGGCGATCGCGAACGTCGACAGCGACAGCAGGACCCCGGCGGCCGGGTCGACCTGCGGGAAGAACAGTTTTCCGAAGACCAGCGAGGCGGCGACCCCGTAGACCAGGAAGTCGTAGTACTCGACGGTGGTGCCGACCATGCTCGCCACGACGGCGCGGCGGCCGGAGCGGGCGCGGGCGGCGGGTTCCGGTGCGGACGGGGATTTCGGCGTCGTCATTGAACGCCCCTCTCCGAATGGGGTGCGGCGGACCGGGAAATGTGATCAAAATAGAGCCCCGAGCGGGGTCGCCGTAGCGTATGCAGGCCGTTCGGGGTAATCAATTCGGAGTTCCCGAAGCGCGGCTTCGGGTTTGCGAAATAGGTTTCCGCCCCGCGCGCGCGTAGCGTCGCGAGGATGGAAGACACGCACTCCGGACCGCTCAAGGGCGTGCGGATCGTCGAACTCGGCGGGGTCGGGCCGACGCCGTTCGCCTGCATGCTGCTGGCCGATCTCGGCGCCGAGGTGCTGCGCATCGAACGCCCGCCCGGCTACGACGGCGGCGCGCCGATCGAACCGCGCTTCGACCTGATGCACCGGGGCCGCCGGGGCGTGCCGCTGAATCTCAAGAACCCGGACGCGGTCGCCGCGGTGCTGCGGATGGTCGAGCGGGCGGACGTGCTGGTCGAGGGGTTCCGTCCGGGCGTCGCGGAGAAGCTGGGACTCGGGCCGGACGAGTGCCTGGCGGCGAACCCGGCGCTGGTCTACGGCCGGATGACCGGCTGGGGACAGGACGGGCCGCTCGCCACAACCGCGGGCCACGACGTCAACTACGTGTCCCTGACCGGCGTCGTGCACTCGATCGGCGAGGCGGGAGGTCCGCCCGTCATCCCGCTGAACCTGACCGGCGACTTCGGCGGCGGGTCGCTGTACCTGGCTCTCGGCGTGGTGTCCGCACTGCTGGAAAGCCGCAGTTCAGGCGAGGGGCAGGTGGTGGACGCGGCCATGGTGGACGGTTCGGCGTCGCTGATGACCGCCTTCTACGGCTTCCGGGCGGCGGGCTACTGGGCCGACGAGCGCGGCACGAACCGGCTCGATTCCGGCGCGCCCTGGTACCAGGTCTACGAGACCAAGGACGGCGGTTGGATCAGCCTCGCCGCGAATGAGACCCGTTTCTGGCGCAGCACCCTGCGGATGCTCGGGCTCGCCGAGGACGAACTTCCCGGTCAGCACGACCGGCAGCGGTGGCCGGAAATGAAAGAGCGCTTCGCCGAGGTGTTCCGGACGAAGACGCGTGACGAGTGGTGCGCGCTCGCCGAAGGGCAGGACGTGTGCCTCGCGCCGGTGCTGTCGATGGCGGAGGCTCCGCACCATCCGCATCTGCGGGCGCGCGGCACGTTCGTCGAGGTCGACGGCGTCGTGCAGCCCGCGCCCGCGCCGCGGTTCAGCCGCACGCCGGGAGCGATCCAGCGGCCGCCGGCCGCGCCGGGGGAGCACGCGGACGAGGCGCTGGCCGACTGGGGCTTTTCCGCTGCGGAGGCCGCGGCCCTGCGTGCCGGGTTCGGAAAACCCGAATCCCGCCTTCGGGAATCGTCAATTGGCTTTCCGGTTCGGCCGCATTAACCTGATGGAAACCGCGATGGGAGTACGAGAAAATGTGCGCGAATTTCCTCAATGAATCGCAGTCGGAGTGGCTGAAGACCGTCAACGACTTCATGGACAACGAAATCACCGTCGAGTATGTCCGGAACTGCGATTTCGAACGGCAGTACCCGTACGAGGCGTATGACAAGATCGCGAAGCAGGGCTGGCTCGGCATCCTGATCCCGGAGTCCGAGGGCGGCTCCGGCGGGGACATCTTCGACTACTCCCTGATGGCCGAGGGGCTCGGCAAGTTCGGCTTCGACTTCGCCTGCTCGGTGCTGGTGCCCACGTTCACCGCGATGAACATCACCAAGTACGGCACCGCGGAGCAGAAAGCCCGCTACGTCAAGCCGTTCATCGACGGCGAGATCCGGTTCTCCGTCTCGATCTCCGAGCCGGACGCAGGTTCGGACGCGGCCAACACCAAGACCCACGCGCGCCAGGACGAGAACGGCGACTGGATCGTCAGCGGCTCGAAGCTGTGGTGCAGCGGTGCGGCGGCGAAGGACACCGTCATCGCGATGCTGGTCCGCACCGACAAGAACGACAAGCACAACGGCCTGTCCGTGCTGCTGATCCCGAACGACACCCCGGGCCTGGACATCCGCAAGCTGCCCACGCTGTCCCGGCACGCCACCGGCACCACCGAGATCTTCCTCGACGAGGTCCGGGTGCCCGCAGACGCGCTGCTCGGCGAGGTCGGCCAGGGCTGGAAGATCATCACCGAACACCTTGAGCTGGAACGCTGCGCGGTCGCCGCTGCCTACACCGGCAACGCGCAGGAAGCGGTCAGCAACGCCAACCGCTACGCCCACCAGCGCACCCAGTTCGGCAAGCCGATCCGCGATTTCCAGGTGCTCAAGCACATGCTGGCGGAGAACCAGACGCGCGTCGACGCCGCCCGGCTGCTCTGCTACCGCGCGGCGCAGATGAAGGCGGACAACCTGCCGGCCGCGCGCGAGACGTCGATGGCCAAGCTGTACGGCTCGGAAACCCTGAAGCAATGCGCGCTCGACGGCATGCAGATCCTGGGCGGCTACGCGAACCTGCCCGAGGGCGACATGGAGCGGTACCTGCGCGAAAGCATCCAGTCGACGATCGGCGGCGGCACCTCGCAGATCCAGCGCACGATCATCGCGAAGTCGATGCGCCTGCCCGCCTGACCCGCCCGTTTTCCTGAGGAGAGAAGATCAATGGGGATCAACAACCGCATCGACATGCCTTACGACGAACTGGAGGTCGGCCAGGTCTTCCGCACCGGCGGGCGGACGATCACCGAGGCCGACGTCGTCAACTACTGCGCGCTCACCGGCAACTGGATCGAAATCCACTCCAACAAGCACTACGCGGAGCAGACCCGGTTCGGCAAGCGGCTGGTCCAGGGCTCGCTGACGTACTCGATCATGACCGGGCTGATCCAGTTCGGCCCGTCGATCCAGGCGAACTACGGGATCGACAACCTGCGCTACCTCAAGCCGGTCGCGATCGACGACACGATCTACGTGACCGCCGAGGTCACCGCGAAGAAGGAAAAGGACGAGAAGTACGGCGTCACCACCTTTCTGATGAAGGCGCTCAACCAGGACGGCTACGTGGTGCAGCGCAGCGAGTGGAGCCTGCTGATGCTGCGCCGCCGCGACGACCTCGAAGCGCTGCTCGCGGCGTCCCTGCCGACGGAGAAGCAGCCGGAGAAGAAGTGAGCGCCGGCGAACCGGTCGCCGCGATCGTCGGGATGGGCGACGCGTACGCGTCGAAGGCCGACCGGAAAGACCCGCTGCAGCTGGCCACCGAGGCGACGATGGCCGCGCTGGCCGACGCCGGGATCGGCAAGCACCAGGTGGACGCGGTGTTCACCGGGCGCTCGCCGTGGGCGGACAAACGGTCCCAGTGGAGCAATATCTTCATCTCGCACCTGCAGATGCCGGTGACGCTCAACAGCGAGATCACGCTGCACGGCGCCGGGCTGACGTCGACTATCGCGGTGGCGTCGCAGATGATTGCGGCGGGCGCGGCGGAGTACGTGCTGTGCGTCCAGAGCGACGCGACCGAACTGTTCGTGGACGCTGTGGCGATGGGCTCCGAAGCCGATTCAGACCCGCAGTACGAGGTGCCTTACGGCCCGACCATCCCGTCGCTGTACGCGCAGGCCGCGCACCGGTACTTCCACGAATACGGGATGACCGAAGAAGACCTCGCCGACGTCGCTATCGCCAACCAGCGGTGGGGCGCGCAGCATCCGCACGCGGCGAAGCGCAAGCACGGCGAGATCGACCGCGAGAAGGTGCTGTCCTCGCCGTACGTCGCCACGCCGCTGCGCCGGTGGATGTGCTCCACTTGGGGCGGCGGCACCGGCGGGGCGCTGGTGGTCACCTCGCCCGAGCGCGCGAAGGAAGCCCGCGATCCGGTGTGGGTGCGGGGCTACGGGTCGGCGACCACGCACGAGTACCTCACCGACCGGATGAACATGCGCTCGGGCCGGTTCGCCGGACTCGGCGAGTTCCCGAACCTCACGCACACCGCGACGGTCGAGGCCGCCCGCCAGGCGTTCACCCGGTCCGGGCTCACTCCGTCCGATGTGGACATGCTGCAGCTGTCGGTGAACTTCGCGCACATGGGCCCGATCGTCATGGAGGACCTGGGTTTCGCGAAGAAGGGCCACGGCATCGACGTGTACCGCGAAGGCCGCACCGGCATCGACGGCGACCTGCCGACCGACACCAACGGCGGCTGGCTTTCCTTCGGGCAGCCGGGGATCTCGTGCAATATGGACAGTCTGGTCGAGGCCGTCCGGCAGTTGCGCGGGACCGCGCTCGGGCTGGCGCCGAAGCGGAAGCCGCGCACGGTGCTGGTGCAGGGCGCGGGCGGGATGCTCGCCGCGGCGGGTGTGATGGTGTTGTCCGGCAACGAAGCTGGGAGGCCGTGATGAGCGAGGACTGGCCGCAGCCCTACCGGCTGCCGGACGCCGAACCGTACTGGACGGCGCTCGACGACGAACGGCTCACCTACCAGCGCTGCGGTTCGTGCAGCGAGGTCGTGTGGCCCGCGCATTCGTACTGTCCGCACTGTTCCGCCCGATCGCTGAGCTGGGAAGAGTCTCGGGGGCGCGGCACGGTGTGGTCCTACAGCACGATCACGCGCGGTCCGACGCCGGTGTGGGCCGCGATCGTGCCCTACACGGTCGGGTTCGTCGAACTGGCGGAGGGTTACCAGCTGTTCACCCAGATCGAAGCGGAACCGGACGGGATCGAGATCGGTATGCCGGTCGAGGTCCGCTTCGTGCGGCGCGGGGAGCAGACGCTCCCGGTGTTCGCCCCGGCAACGGAGGAATGACATGGCAGGCCCGCTCGACGGTGTGCGGATCCTGGACCTGACCTCGAACTTCATGGGGCCGTACGCGTCCCTGTTGCTCGCGGATCTCGGCGCCGACGTCGCGAAGGTGGAGTCCCCGGAAGGCGACACCACCCGCGGCGTCGGCCCGCGGCGCAATCCCGGGATGGCCGCGATTTTCCTGCACCTCAACCGGAACAAGCGCAGCCTCGTGCTCGACCTGAAGCATCCGGACGGCCGCGACGCACTCGTCCGCATGATGCGCTCGGCCGACGTCCTGCTGCACAGCCTGCGCCCGGCGGCGATGCGACGGCTCGGACTGTCCTATGCGGACGCTCGCGAGATCAATCCGCGGCTGGTGTACTGCGGCTGCTTCGGGTTCGGCCAGAACGGTCCTTACGCGGCCAAACCGGCTTACGACGACCTGATCCAGGCGGCGGTGGGCATGCCGGTGGTGCAGAGCCGCGGACAGGGCGAACCCGCGTACGTCGCGACCGCGATCGCGGACCGGGTGGTCGGCATGGCGACCTCGTCGGCGGTCACCGCCGCGTTGTACTACCGGGAACGCACCGGGCACGGGCAGGAGGTGCAGGTGCCGATGTTCGAGACGTTCGCGCATTTCGCGATGGGCGACCACCTCTACGGGCACACCTTCGTGCCGCCGATCGGGGACTGGGGCTACGCGCGGATGCTGAACGCGGACCGCCGCCCGTATCGGACTCTCGACGGCTACCTGGGCGTCAACATCTACACCACCCGCCATTGGCAGCGGTTCTTCACCGCGGTCGGCCGGGCGGATTTGGCGGAGGACCCGAGGTTCGCCGACATCCACGGCCGGACCGAAAACATCGGCGAGCTGTACGCGTTCCTGGCCGAGGTGTTCGCCACCCGGTCCACCGACGAGTGGCTGAAGGTGCTCACCGAGGCGGACATCCCGGTCATCCGGATGAACACGCCGGAGACGCTGCTGAGCGATCCGCACATGAGCGACATCGGGTTCTTCGCCGAGCAGGACCATCCCTCGGAGGGACGGCTGCGCACCATCGGCATTCCGCAGCAGTGGAGCGAAAGCGCTCCTGAGCTGCGGTACCCCGCGCCGCGGCTGGGCGAGCACTCGGCGGAGCTGCTGGGGGAGTTCGGGTTCGGCGAGGACGAGATCGGTGCGCTGGCCGCCTCGGGCGCTGCCGGGATCGGAGTGCGCGATGACGCGTGAGCTTCCCCTGAGCGGAATCGTCGTGGTGGAGTTGAGCGACAGCGCGTCGGCGCCGTTCGCGGGCAAGATCCTGGCCGAACTCGGCGCCGAGGTGTGGAAGGTCGAGCGGCCGACCGGCGACTCCGCGCGCGGCTGGGGTCCGAGCGCGTGGAAGGGCGACGGGGCGGCGTTCCACGCGCTCAACCGGGGTCGCCGTTACCTGCGCGTCGACATCAAGGACCGCGAGCAGCTGGCGACGCTGCACCGGCTCATCGCCGAGCGGGCCGACGTGTTCCTGCACAACCTGCGGCCCGGCAGCGCGGCGAAGTACGGCCTAGACGCGGAAAGCCTGCGGGTGACCAAGCCGGAGCTGGTGCACTGTGAGATCGGCGCGTTCGGCAAGGCCGGGCCGCTGCGCGAACTGCCCGGCTACGACCCGCTGATGCAGGCGTTCTCCGGGATCATGGACATCACCGGGGAGCACGACGGCGGACCGGTGCGCGCCGGGGTGTCCATCGTGGACTTCGGCACCGGCATGTGGGCGGTGATCGGCATCCTGGCCGCGCTGCATCGCAGGCACGTCAAGCACACCGGGGCCGCGGTGGACGCGTCGCTGCTGGAGACGGCGATCGCGTGGAATTCCGTCGGCATCGCCGGGTACGGGGCGGACGGCTACCCCGGCAGCAGGCACGGGTCCGGCGTGGCGTTCATCGTCCCGCACCGCGCGTTCGCGGCCTCGGACGGCGCGTTGATCATCAGCTGCGCTAACGACGCGCTGTTCGCCCGGTTGTCCTCGGCGCTCGGGCACGCGGAATGGGGGGCCGACCCGCGGTTCGCGACGAACGCCGCCCGGCTGGAGAACCGCGCCGATATCGACCGGCTGATCGGCGAGCGCATCGCGAGCGGCACCCGCGCGCAGTGGCAAGACCGGCTGCAGGCGGCCGGGATCCCGTGCGCGCCGGTGCAGACGACCCCGGAGCTGGTCAGCCACGAGCAGACCCGGGAACTCGGCATCATCGGCACCGCCGACGAGGGCGAGATCGGCGTGGTCGGGCTGCCGCTGTCGTTCGACGGCAGGCGCCCGCCGCCGCTGCCCGCGGTCCGCCCGATCGGCGCGGACAACGACCTGCTCGGCTCGGTGCTGCCGACCCGGGCCTGAACCCGTCCCCGGACAGAAGTGGAAAGTGTCATGGCTGCGCCGTATTCGGAAAAGCAGTGGAGCGCGATCGAGTCGGCACCCGCGAGCGAGGCTCGGGCGGTGCAGGAAGACCGGTTGCGGGAGCAGTTGGCGTATGTGGCCGCGCGCAGCGTGTTCTACCAGGAGAAGTTCGCGGGAATCGACCTGGCGAAGGTGCGGACGGTCGAGGACCTGGCCTCCTTGCCTTTCACGGAGAAGCAGGAGCTGCGCGAGAGCCTGGCCGCGGCACCGCCGCTGGGGGCGCACGTGGCGGCGAGCCCGGACGAGATCGTGCAGATCCAGGCCTCCTCGGGGACCACGGGCAGCCCGTCGTATGTCGGGCTGACCCGCGGCGACATCGAAACGTGGTGCGAGCTGGGCGCGCGGGCGCTGTACGCGAACGGGTTCCGGCCGGGCGACCGGCTGCTGCACGCGTTCGGGATGAGCAAGGGGTTCGTCGGCGGGCTGCCGGTGGTGCAGATCCTGCAGCACATGGGAATCGTGGACATCCCGATCGGTGCCGAGGCGGGTGCCGAGCGGCTGCTGCGGGTGCAAGCGGACCAACGGCCGAACGCGCTCATCGGGACGCCGTACTTCCTCGCCTATCTCGCCGAGCAGGCCCCGTCGATCGTCGGCCTGGACGCCCGCGACCTGGGCGTTCGGGCGATCAGCGTCGGCGGCGAACCCGGCGGCGGGCTGCCCGCGGTGCGCGAGAGGCTGGAATCGCTGTGGGGTGCGACCTCGCGCGAGATGCTCGGCGGCACCGACATCGCGTGCACCTACTGGGGCGAATGCGAGGCCGCGAACGGGATGCATTTCCTGTCGCCGGACCTGATGGTCGCCGAGCTGATCAACCCGGACACCGGCGAGCAGATCGCTCCGGTCGAGGGCGCGCAGGGCGAACTGGTGTACACCGCGCTGCGGCGGCAGGCGTCGCCGCTGGTGCGGTTCCGGACTCGGGACCACGTGATCGTCACCGGGACCGACTGCGCGTGCGGGCGGACCGGGTACACGGTGCGGTGCATCGGCCGGACCGACGACATGCTGATCGTGCGCGGGATCAACGTGTTCCCGTCGGCGATCAAGCAACTGGTGGCGGAGCTGGCCCCGGTCACCACCGGGGAGATGCGGATCCGCGCGGACTTCGAGGGGCATTCGACGCAGAAGCCGCTGCCGCTCGTGGTCGAGCACGCGGCCGGGCTGGCTTCGGAGGAACAGGCTGATCTCCGGACGTCCCTGGAGACCCGGATCCGGTCCGCGCTGAACGTGAAAACAGCCGTCACGCTGGTCCCGGACGGCACTTTGAAGCGTCCTGACCACGTGAAAGTCAACCTCGTGGAACGGGTGCCCGCGCAGCCGGCGTGATAGAGGTAAAGCGTGAGCGCGTTCAACAGGCTGCACCTGATCCGGCAGGTCGACCTCCTGACCCTGCGGCTGTTCCTGTCCGCGGTCGAGGAGAAGCAGATCGGGCTGGCCGCGATCCGGGAGAACGTCTCGGCGTCGACGGCGACGAAACGGATCCACGATCTGGAGGCCATCGCCGGCATCGAACTGCTCGACCGGGGCCCGCGCGGCGTGCTGCCGACGCCCGCGGGTGCGGTGCTGGCGCGGCACGTGCGGAAGATCTTCGGCAGTCTCGAGGACATCCGGTCGGAAATCGCGGCGTTCACCGAGGGAATGCAAGGAGACCTGACGATCGCGTCGGCCCGGTCGATCTTCGCGCCGTTTCTCGCCCGGGAACTCGGTGAATTCTACCGGCAATACCCCCAGGTCCGGTTGATCGTCCACGAAATCGAAAACAAGGAAATCCTGCAAGAGATCGCGCGCGGCGAAGCGGACCTCGGCGTCTTCGCCGCCGCGCACGAGCTCGACCTGACCGGTGTCGACGTCACGCCGTACCGCCGCGACCGGATCGTGGTGGCGCTGCCGCGCGGGCACCGGTTCGCCGACCGGCTGAGCGTGACGTTCGCGGAGCTGCTGCCGGAACCCCTGATCGCGGTGGGCCCGATGGCGGGCGCGTTCCGGGCCGCGGCGCGCCGGCTGGGCGAGGAGTTCGAACCGGCGTTCAGCGTGCGCAGCGGCGAGGTCGCGCTGAGCTTGGTCCAGGCCGGGCTCGGGGTCGCGGCGCAGCCGGAATGCATGGTGCCGCGGGAATTCCTCGACCGGGTCGCGGTGGTCGAACTCGCCGAACCGTGGGCGGAGCGCAAGATCCACCTCGCGACCGCCGCGGGCCGCCGTCCGGGACCGGCGTGCCGGGCGCTGATCGAGCAGCTGCTGGACCGGCCCGTCGACGAACCCCCGCTGGCGACCTCGTGAGTGCCGCCGGTGAGAACCGGCAGCACTCACGAGAGCCGCGGGGACGCCCGGTTTCCGCTCCTCGAATTCCCGCTTCGGAGATTCCGAATTGATTCCGGCGGTGTGCGCCGCCTAACCTCGAAACCGGTGGCGGAAATCTCAGGCAGCCGCATTTCTCAGAGTGCAGTGAGCGCTGTTCCGTGCTGCCGGAAAAAGGAGGCAGAAAACGATGAACGCACATCGGGGTGCGGTGGTCGGGTGCTGACCCGCGGAGCGGTGCTGCGGGAAACGCCGGGCAGGTACGAGGTCGTGGAGCTGGAGGTCGAGGACCCGCGACAGGGCGAGCTGCGGGTGCAGATGGTCGCGAGCGGCCTGTGCCACTCCGACGACCACTTCGCCACCGGCGACCAGACCCCGCCGATCCTGCCGTTCGCAGGCGGGCACGAAGGCGCCGGAATCGTCGAAGCGGTCGGGCCCGGCACACCGGGATACGCCGAGGGCGACCACGTCGTGTTCTCGTTCCTCCCGGTCTGCGGCCGCTGCCGGTTCTGCGCCCGCGGCCTGCAGAACCTCTGCAACCTCGGTGCCTCGCTGGGCACCGGCGCGCGGCCGGACGATCCGACGTCGTTCCGGCTGTCGCTCGACGGGCGGCCGGTCGGCCAGATGGCCGGTCTCTCGACCTATTGCGAGCACACCACCGTCTCCACCGCGTCGGTGATCAAGATCGACCCGGACATCCCGCTCGACGTCGCGTGCCTGACCGGCTGCGGCGTCGGCACCGGATGGGGCGCCGCGGTCAACTCGGCGGCGGTCCGGCCCGGGCACGTCGTGATCGTGATGGGCATCGGCGGCATCGGGATCAACGCCGTCCAGGGTGCCGCGCACGCCGGTGCGGCCGCGGTGATCGCGGTGGATCCTGTTGCGTTCAAACGGGAATCCGCGCTGAAGCTCGGCGCGACCCACGCGGTCGCGGACATGGCCGAGGCCACCGAACTGGCGCGCTCGATGACCAACGGGCAGGGCGCCGACTCGGCGATTGTCACCGTCGGCATCGTGACCGGGAGGCATCTCGGCCAGGGACTCGAAGCGGTCCGCAAGGCGGGCACGTGCGTCGCGGTCGGGCTGGGGGAGAGCTTCGTCCGCGACGGCGATTTCAACCTGCACGAGCTGGTCCTCTACCAAAAACGCCTGCAGGGTTCCCTGTTCGGCGCGAGTTCCCCGACCGCGGACATCCCGGCGCAGCTGGAGATGTACCGCCAGGGCGTGCTGAAGCTCGACGAACTGATCACCACCCGCTACGCCCTCGACGACGTCGCCGCCGGGTTCGACGACCTGAAAGCGGGCCGCAACATCCGCGGCGTCATCGTCCACTCCGCCTGACGACCGAAAGGACAACGATGTCCGCACAAGTTTCGCCCCGGGAAACGATCTCCGTCGGCGACATCAGCATCACCTACCTGCCCGACGGCGAGGCCAGCGTCTCGGAGACCGCGCTGTTCCCGGCTGGCACCCCGGAGCTGTGGAACGCGCACCGGGAACTCTTCGACGCCGACGGCAAGCTCCTGCTCTCCCTCGGCACGTTCCTGATCCGGACGGGCGACCGCAAGATCCTCGTCGACCTAGGATTCGGCGACCACACAGTCGACTTCCCCGCCGCGGACGGCGTCTTCCGCTCTGGTCGGCTGCTCACCAGCCTCCGCGAGGAAGGCCTGGCTCCCGAAGACATTGACACGGTTTTCTACACGCACCTGCACATCGACCACGTCGGCTGGACCGCGCAGAACGACGCCCTCACCTTCGGCAATGCCCGCCATCTCGTCGGCGAAGGCGAAGTCGAGTACTGGCAGGCCCTCGGCGACAACCCGCTGGCTGCGGTCGGCCCCGACCCGGACGGCGTGCTGGCTCCGCTCGAAGGACGGATCGACGCGGTTTCGGACGGCAACGTCATCGCGCCCGGCGTCTCGGTCGTCGCGACGCCCGGGCACACCCCGGGGCACTGTTCGCTGGTCGTTTCGTCCGGGCAGAGCCGCGCGTTGATCCTCGGCGACGTGCTGCACTGCCCGGTGCAGCTCACCGACAACGAGGTCTCGCTGGTCTTCGAGGTGGACGCCGAACTGGGCAAACAGACTCGCGCCCGGATCATGGACGAGCTGGAAGGCGATCCCAACGCTGTTGCCGCGCAATGTCATCTCACCGGCTCGGCGTTCGGCCGCGTGCTGCGGGGCCGAACGCGCCGGACCTGGACCTCGCTCACCTCCCAGGGCGTCTCGTGACGATGCCCGCCGAGTACTTCGAGATCGACTCGGCCGCGGTCGGTGCCCGGTTCGCGGTGAGCGTCTTCTTGCCGCGCGGTTACGAGCGCGGCGGGAATTGGCCGCTGGTGTACGCCACGGACGGCAACATCGTCGGGCCGCTCACCGAAGGCCTGCGCGGCGCGCTCACCGACCGGCAGCAAGCGCGCCCGGTCGAGCCGTATGTCCAGGTGAACGTCGGCTATATCGCGGAAGACGCGCCAAACCAGCTGGTCTTGCGCAACCGCGACCTGGTTCCCCCGGGCGAGGGCGTGCCGGACTTCATGCACGCGCACATCCGAAACCGGCTCGGCGTTGAATCGGGCGCGGTGCCGGAATCGGTGTGCGACGACTTCTTCGCGCAGCAGAAGAACGCTCGCGCGGACAACTTCCTCGCGTTCCTGGAGACCGAACTGCATCCGGAGATCAAGTCCCGGTACCGGTTCCGCTCCGACGATGTCGGACTGTTCGGCTACTCCTACGGCGGTCTGTTCACCCTGTTCGCCTTGACCTCGGGTTCCGCCCTCTTCACCCGGTTCGGCGCCAGCAGCCCGGGAGTGGTCGTGCCGGACAGCCGCATCTACGAACGCTACGGCAACCTCCGCAGGCTGCCCGGGGAAACGTTCCTGCACCTGACCGTCAACGCGTACGAAATGCTCGGCCCCAGCAAGTTCTACCGGCACCTGGCCATCGAGTTCCTGCGCTTCCTCGACGTGGTGACCGAGCGCCCGCTGCCGGGTCTGCGAGTCAGCACCGAGCTGATCCCGGGCGAATCGCACAGCACCGGGATGGCTGACGCGTACCGGAGTTTCCTTCGTGCCTGCTACCCCGGAGGTGCTTCATGAAGACGACCGCCGCGTTGCTGTGGGAAGCGCCGGGCACGTGGGACGTGCGCGAGGTGGACCTGGATCCGCCCAAGGCGGGCGAAGTCCTCGTGCAGATGATGGCGTCCGGCCTGTGCCACTCCGACGACCACTTCGCCCAGGGCGACATCCCGTTCCATTCCTATCCGGCCTGCGGCGGCCACGAGGGAGCGGGCATTGTCCGCGAAGTCGGGCCGGGCGTCACCCGGGTCGTGCCGGGCGACCACATCGTCACGTCGTTTATCCCGGCGTGCGGGCACTGCCGGATGTGCGTGGCCGGGCGGCAGAACCTGTGCGACAACGGGGCGCTGATCACCGTCGGCACCCAGCTCGACGGCACGTTCCGGATGCACGCGGACGGTCGCGGGGTCGCGCAGAACGCGTGCCTCTCCACGTTCTCCGAATGGACTGTCATCCCCGAGGTGTCCGCGACGCCGATCCGCCGCGACATCCCGTTCGAGGTCGCCGCGATCGTCGGGTGCGCGGTGCCGACCGGCTGGGGCTCCGCGGTGCGCGCGGCCGGGATCGACGCCGGGGACGTAGTGATCGTGATGGGCACCGGCGGGATCGGGATGAACGCGGTGCAGGGCGCGCGCTACGTCGGGGCCGAGCACGTCCTCGCGGTCGACCCGGTGGCGATGAAACGCGAACTGGCGCTGAAACTCGGGGCCACGCAAGCATTTGCGGACATCGGCGAGGCGGCTGAAGTGGCTCGCTCGCTCACCAACGGCCAAGGCGCGGACTCGGCGATCGTGTGCGTGGGTGTGCTCGCCACGGAACATCTCGCACAGGCATACGCGGCTGTCCGCAAGGGCGGCACCCTCGTGGTGACCAGCGCGGCGAAGCACGACCTCACCGGGATTCCGGTGCCGTTGCTCGAATTCACCATGTCGGAAAAGCGGATCCAGGGCGCGCTCTACGGAATGGGCGGCCCGGCCCGGGAGATCCCGCTCATGCTGGATCTCTACCGGAACGGCTCGCTGAAACTGGAGGAACTGATCACCCGGACCTACGACCTGGAACAGGTCAACGAAGCGTACGCGGACCTGCACAACGGGCTGAACGTGCGCGCAGTGGTGAGTTTCGCGAACCGGCACGGAGGATCCTGATGACCACGTTGGACGGAAAAGTCGCCCTGATCACCGGTGGCACCGGTGGGATCGGCCTGGGCGTGGCGCGTCGGCTGGCCGCAGCCGGGGCGACAGTCGTGCTGAACGGCCGGGACGAACGCAAGGCCGAAGCAGTGCTGGCAGAGCTGGACGGCAAAGGCCATTTCGTGGCGGGCGATGTCCGGTCCGTGAAGGACATGGCCGCGGTGGCCGCCGAAACGGCCGAGCGGTTCGGCGGCATCGACATCGTCGTGCCCAGCGCGGGCGGCAACGACGACGAGGCCCGCACCACCGCGGTGCGCGGGCCGTTCGCGGACATCGACCTGGAACGCGTCACCGCGTTCATCGGTTCGGCGGTCGCGGCGAAGCTCAACGTCGTGCAGGCGGCCGTGCCGTACCTGCGGGCGCGCGGCGGCGGCAGCGTCGTCTTCGTGACGTCGGAAGGCGGCCGGGTCCCGACGCCCGGCCAGACCGCCATCGCCACCTTCTCCGGCGGCTTGATCATGGCGAGCAAGGTCCTGTCGAAAGAGCTTGCCCGCGACCGGATCCGGGTGAACTGCGTCTGCGTCACGGTGGTCCGCGACTCTCCATCGTGGACTGCCGCCTTCGAATCGGAAGACGCGGTGAGCGACCGGCACCGCAGGCAGTACGAGAAGATCATCGAACGCAGCCCGCTCGGCGTCGCGGCTCCCGACGACATCGGCGACGTCGTCGCGTTTCTGGCTTCCGGAGAGTCCCGGTACCTCACCGGCCTGGTCGCCAGCCCGACCGGCGGCCTCACCGTCCACTGAGGAGGTCCCGTGATGCTGCCGGACGCGCTGAGCGGGCGCTGGTACAACTCGCGGACGTTCGATCCGGACGATCCGTGGGCCGATTTCGCCCCGCGCAGCGCGGCGGTGGTGCTGGTCGACCTGATCAACTGGCAGGCGCACCGCGACGGGTTCAGCGCACGGGTGGCCTCCGGGGACTACAAGACCGCACGGTGCGAGAACGTCGTGGTCCCAGCACTGTCGCGGGTGCTGGCCGCGGCCCGGGAGGCGGGCGCGGCGATCGTCCATTCGAGACTGGCCAGCCGGGCTGCCGATTGCGCGGACATCGTGCCGGCGTTGCGGGCGTATGTGCGGGAGGCGGAGGCGTGGGAAGGAAACTGGGCCGCCGAACCTCTCGACGGCCTTCACTCGCCCGGCGACCTGGTGGTCACGAAGTCCGGCTCGGGAGCGTTCGGCAGCTCGGATCTCGACCAGGTGCTGCGGAACCTCGGCGTGCGGACGGTGCTTTACGCCGGGGTGGTGACCGACCGGTGCGTCCTGCTCACCGCCGCGGCCGGGTTCGATCTCGGCTATCAGCAGTACCTGCTGACCGACTGCACGGCCGCCTCGACCGCCGGGGACCAGGCCGCGGCGGAGCGGCTGATCGGCGGGTACCTGGCGCGGCCGGTCGCCGCGGCCGAGGCGGTCAGGGCGTTCGAGGCGGGCTGACGGACGGGTCCGCGGCGGGTTCCGCGTGGGTCTTGGCCCAGCTGGCGAGGAGAAGGAGGGCGTCGTGGGCGGTGTGGTCGCCGGGCGGGGCGAGGTAGCTGTAGAGGCTGAGCCCGTCGGTGCCCGGGATGGCGAGCCCTTCGTAGTGCAGGGTCAGGTCGCCGACCACCGGATGGCGGAACTGCTTCTCGCCGCGGTCGTGGGTCCGGACGTCGTGGCGGGCCCAGCGGGTCTTGAACTCGTCGCTGCGGGTGGCCAGTTCGCCGATCAGTTCGGTGAGTTTCCGGTGGTACGGCGCGCGTCCGGCCTCGGCGCGCAGCAGGCAGACCGCGTAGTCGGCGATCAGGCCCCAGTCCGGGAAGAACCCGGCCGAGCGGTCGTCGAAGAACACGTACCGGGCGAGGTTGGGCGTGCCGGGGGAACGGTCGTAGACGTCCGAGTACAGCGCGCGGCCGAGATCGTTGGCCGCGACGAGGTCGAGCCGGCCGTTCTGCACCAGCATGGGCAGGTCGGGCGTGCGGTCGAGCATCAGCAGCACGCCGTCCGGGACGCGGTCGGGGGCGCGCCGGGCGCCGGTGCGGGGCCGGGAGCGGGCGAGGCCGAACAGATGCGCCGTCTCGACGTCGTTCAGCAGCAGTGCCCGGGAGAGCGCGTAGAGCACCTCGTCGGAGATGTCGCCGGCGCGGCCGCGTTCGATCTGGACGTAGTAGTCCGGGCTGACCCCGGCCAGCGTCGCGACCTCCTCGCGCCGGAGCCCGGGCACCCGGCGGCGTCCGGACGAGGGCAGCCCGACCTGGTCAGGCGTCACTTTCGCCCGGCGGGAGACCAGGAACTCCTTGAGATCCGCCGCCACGCTCATCCTCCACACGGTAGGCGGTCCGGCCGGTCCGGGGGAGGGGACGACAGCACCCCCCGCCCCGGCGGCGGGTCAGAGGTTCTCGCGGTAGAACGGCACGAGCCGCTCCAGCGCGATCTTCACCGGCTCCGGCTTGTCGTAGAGGTCGTAGTGCGACCAGCCCTCGGCGACCACGAGTTCCTTCTTCTCCGACCGGGCGCGGCGGACGATCTCCAGGCCGTCCCGGTAGGACCCGAACGCGCCCGGCTTGTCGCCGACGACGACCATCAGCGGCTGGGTCAGCAACACCTCGGCGCGGTTGAACGCGTCCCAGCCGACCGCGGTCGCCTGGTGCGAGAACAGCGCCCGGTTGAGCCCGTGCGGCTTGCGGCCGCGGTCGCTGCGGTAGTACTCGGTGGCCTCGGCGACGTCGATCTCGGTCAAGCCCAGCTCCTGGGCCTTCTCCGGCGACGGCGGCAGCAGGTCGTCCACGCGCAGTTCCGCGCCGCGGGCTTCGGCGGTGCGCTGCGCGGCCATCGCCTCCAGGGCGGCGATCGGGTCGTAGTTCGTGAACGACTCGTGCATCAGCCGTCCGTAGTTCGCGCCCGCGACGGTGCCGAGCGCCTTGATCCGGCGTTCGGTCATGGTCGCGTTCACCGAGTAGCCGCCCGCGCCGCAGATCCCCAGCACGCCGATCCGGTCCTCGTCCACATAGGACTGGGCGACCAGGTAGTCGATGACGTAGCTGAAGTCCTGCACGCGCAGCGTCGGGTCTTCGATGAACCGCGGCTCGCCGCCGCTGGCGCCCTGGAAGCTGGCGTCGAAGGCGACCGCCACAAAACCTTCGTCGGCGAGCGCCGTTCCGTAGACGTTGCCGGAGGTCTGCTCCTTGCAGCTGCCGATCGGGTGCGCGGTGATGACGACGGGGTACTTCTTGGTTTCGTCGAACTCCGGCGGGAAGTACACGTCCGCCGCGATGTCCCAGTAGAGCGCTTTCACGCTGACTTGCTCGATCTTGCTCGGCACAGTCTCTCTCGCTTCCTCGGTCGGTTCCCTTCGGTGCTTCCCACGCTAGGAAGGCCGGCGACGTCGAGGCAGGGGCTGAGAGCACCCCCCCTGTGCACCCGCCGTCTGGCCTACCGTCGGAGTCGGGGCCGAATCCGCCGAACACCAAGGAGGCTTCGGCCTCCGGCCGGCGAACTCACCTTTTCGCGAAAGGGGTCATCATGACCAAAGTCCTCGTGCTCGGCGCGTCCGGGCAGATCGCGTCCTGGGCTGTCGGCATGCTCGCCGACCAGGGCACGACGCTCACCCTCTTCGCCCGCAGCAGGGCCCGCATCAGAGAGGTGCCGAATGGATCGACCGTCATCGAGGGCGACGTGAACGACCGGACCGCACTGGCGGAGGCCGTTCGCGGACAGGACGTTGTCTACGCGAATCTCGCCGGAGGCATCGACCGTCAGGCGAGGGCCATTGTCGAGGCCATGGAGGCCGAGGGCGTCAAGCGGCTGGTCTTCGTCACGGCGCTCGGCATCTACCACGAGGTGCCTGGCGAGTTCGGCCGCTGGAACCGCGAGACGATCGGCGCGTCCACGCTCGACACTTACGCGGCGGCATCCGACGCGATCGAGGCCTCCCGGCTGGACTACACGGTGCTGCGCCCGGCCTGGCTCTCCGACGCCGACGAGGTCGCTTACGAGGTGACCCAGCGGGACGAGCCGTTCAAGGGCACCACCGTGTCCCGCAAGAGCGTCGCCGCGGTTGTCGCCGACCTCGTCGCGCATCCGGAGAAGCACGTGCGGGAGAACCTGGGCGTGAACAAGCCCGGCACCGACGGGGACCGACTCGTCTGGTAGCGGCCGCGCTCCGTGCGATGAGGCCGAATCCGTTGCCGCTGCGGGGGAATCCGCCGCGATGGCCGGGCGCGAACGGCTGACGGGCTCCGGCGCGGCGCTCGCCCGCGCGGTCGGCCGTGGCTCGCTGCCTCTGGCGAGCAAGGTAGTTAGGCAACTGATAGTATGGCGGCTATGGATGAGTTGCTGGGCAAGAGGCAAGGGTTGCTGTTGCGTCGCCTCGGCGGCAACGACGCGCGGCTCGCGATGGGAGTGCTGGCGGTCGCACGTCGGATCGACGACAGCTACAACGAGCTGCTGGCCGAGCACGACCTGTCGGGC
Organism: Amycolatopsis sp. NPDC004079; assembly: GCF_040610415.1. Classification (NCBI taxonomy): domain Bacteria; kingdom Bacillati; phylum Actinomycetota; class Actinomycetes; order Pseudonocardiales; family Pseudonocardiaceae; genus Amycolatopsis; species Amycolatopsis sp. NPDC004079. The sequence continues at coordinate 123,859 of NZ_JBEXMH010000016.1, forward strand.
GGTCGGTTCGCGGCGCTGCTGGCGATCAGCGAGACGCGCGGGATCACTCCGGCCCGGCTGTCCGAGGAGCTCGAGGTCAAGCGGGCGACCGTCACCGGCCTGGTCGACGGGCTCGTCAAGCGAGGCCTGGTTGTGCGGGGCGGCGACGAGGCCGACCGGCGGGTTCAGACGTTGACGGCGACTTCGGACGGAGAGCGCCGGGTCCAGGTCGTTCTGCCGCTGGTGGAGCAGTGGCTCGGCGGGTTGATCTCCGGCGTCGATCGCGAGACGGCTTGGCCGCTGCTGTCGCGCATCCACCGAAACCTCGGCTCGAACGGGGACAGCTGATCTCCGCCGCGACGGCCGACCCATCAGTTTTCTAGAGAAAGCGTTGTCTGCCATGGACTGGGCTGCTCTCCGGGACGCCGCGCGTCGCGGCATGCGACCGGGCAAACCCTTGCAGGAACCCCGCAAGCTGCTGCGCGTGGCGATCGGGATGCTGGTCGCGGCGATCGTCGGCTACCTCCTGCCCGACCCGGGGGAGCAGCTGCTGGTCACGGTCGGCGCGTTCCTGGCCACGATCGCCGCGGTCATGCCGCACAACCGGTCCCGGATCGTCGCGACGGCGGTGACCTGTCTCGCGCAGATCGCCGCCGCGGCCCTCGGGGTGCTTCTCGGCGGGAACTGGGCGGTCGCGCTGCCGCTCGTTTTCGTCCTGTTCCTGGTCGCCGGGCTGCTGCGGGCCGTGGCGCTCAGCCTCAGCATCCGGATGACGGTGGTCACCATCGTGTTCCTGGCGTTCGCCGAGATCGCCCCGGCGAGCGCCGGCGGCGCGGTCGGGTTCTTCTCCCTCGGGTTCGCGATCATGTTCCTCGCGCAGCTGCTGCCGCCCTACGGGGCCCGGCACTCGTCGCAGCGCCGCGCCGTCGCGGGCCTGTATCTCGCCATCGCCACCGGCGAGTCGGAGGATTCTGCCTTGCTGGCGGCCGAACGGAGCCTGGCGCTGCTGCGCCGCCGGAGCCACCGCGAGCTCGACCGGCTCGCGCAGCTCGTCGAACGCGGCGAGGAGATCGGCCAGCAGATGCGCGCGCTCGGCAATCGGACGGACACCGCGTCGGCTCGCTGGCGTGCGGCCGCTTGCGACCAGCTCAGGACGGTCGCTTCGGCGATCTCCCGGCCGCGCGAGGGCAGCTCTCTCGCCGCCGCCTCGTGGCCGCACCAGCCGGGCGACGGCCTCGAACTCGCCCTGTCCCGTGCGGTCGGCACGTCCACCCGCTTGGCCGCCGTCGGGGAAGTACCCCCGGCCTCGGACCAGCGACGCGCGCCGAGTTCGCTCGAACTGCTGCGGGACGAGCTGCGCTGGGGTTCCCCGATCCTGCACCACGCAGTGCGGCTGGCTGTCGTGTGCGTCATCGCGCAGGTCGTCGGCATGGCCGCGGGCAGTTGGCTGGGACGTGATGCTTTCCTTGCCGGGCATGGCTTCTGGGTGGTCGTCGCCGCGGCGCTGATCGTGTTCCCGGACTACGGTTCCACGTTCTCCCGCGGCATCGGCCGCACCATCGGCACCGTCGCCGGCGCGGCGTTCGGAGTCGCGCTCTCTTTCCTGCCCGCGATCCCGGTCCTGCACGCCGCCGTGCTCCTGCTGCTGTTCTACGGCTACCTCGCGTTCCGCAGCTGCGGCCAGCCGTTCACCATGTTCTGGGTGGTCGCCTGGATCGGTTCCCTGACACCAGGACCGCTGGGCGCGACCACGCGCGGTCTCGACACGATCATCGGCTGCGTGCTCGCGTTCGCCGCCTATCTCGTCGCGCCCACCTGGCAGCGCCGGCTGCTCACCGAGCGCCTCACCGAGTGGGCCGACGCTGCCGCCCGGCAGATCGACGCGCTGGTCCTCCTCTGGACGGCGGACGACGAGCCGCACCGGCTCGCCGGCGCACACAGCACCGTCCGCGCACGACTGACCGGGCTGGAGTTCACCGCCGCGGCCCGCAGCGCGCGTGACGAGCCCCGCGACCGGCGCGGACGCTGGCCGAACGACACCCTCGCCCCGGCCATCGACGCTGTGACGAGCGTGCGCCGCCAGATCGCGGCGCTTTCCGCGCTCGCTCCACTTTGGAACGACGACGAACGCGCAGCCGTCTGCGCTCAGGTCGAGATGCTCTCCCGCGTCCTCGACGCCGTCGCGCAGGCTCCCGAGTTTTCCGCTCTGCACAGCAACACCGGCAGCGCGCAAGGGCCGGCCGTTTCGGCGGACACCGCTGCGGCGCTTGATCTTCTCCGCGATGCCGGTGCTGCCGTGGAGAAGATCACCGCGGCGCAGAGCCCGGTCGGCGCGCGATAACCGGCTCGCCCGCGTTCGCGGCGGGCACCCCCGGCGTCGACACCTGGTGTCGGCGGCTGGGACGACGAACTTATCCGATGCCGGAAGGCAGGAGAGGAAGCAAAACAATGCCTGACAACTTGTGGCAGGGCCGCTACGACAGCCTGTTCATCGGCGGCGACTGGGTCGCCCCGTCCACCGACGAGAAGCTGAACGTGATTTCCCCGTATACCGAAGAGATCATCGCGACGGTGCCCATGGGCGTCGAGGCCGACGTCGACCGCGCCGTGGCCGCGGCCCGCGAGGCGTTCGACAAGGGCCCCTGGCCGCGGATGTCGCTGTCCGAGCGCTCGGAGGTCATGCGCAGACTCAGTGCGGAGATGCAGGCGAATGAGCGGGTGATGGCCGAACTGGTCTCCGCGGAGATGGGCACGGCGATCCAGCACTCGGTCCCCATCCAAGCGCAACGACCCCGGCTGATCGTCGATCAGATGATCGAGCTCGCCCAGAGCTACCCGTTCGAGGAAATCCGCGAGGCGCCCTCCGGCCGTGCGCTCGTGCACCGTCGGCCCACCGGGGTGCTCGGCGCGATCGTCCCGTGGAACGCGCCGCACTTGATCACCATCATGAAGCTCGCGCCGGCTCTGCTGGCCGGATGCACCGTGGTGGTCAAGTCCGCGCCCGACGCGCCGCTGAACCAGTACCTTTTCGCGGAGATGGCGCAGAAGGCAGGTCTGCCCGCGGGCGTGCTGAACATCGTGTCGGGGGATCGCCCAGCCAGCGAGCACCTGGTCTCGCACCCCGGGGCCGACACGATCTCCTTCACCGGATCGACCGGCGTGGGCAAGAGCATCGCCGCGGTGTGCGCGGGCCTGCTGCGCCCGGTCACCCTCGAACTCGGCGGCAAGTCCGCGGCCGTGCTGCTCGACGACGTCGACGTGGAATCGACCGTCGACACGGTCATGCACGCTGCGCTGCGCAGCAACGGCGAGGTCTGCACCGCCAAAACAAGGATCATCCTCCCCAGGGCCGTTTCCGGGCGGTTCGTCGACGCGCTGGCCGCGAGGATCCGCGCACTGAAGATCGGGGACCCGCTCGACCCGACTGTCTACTTCGGACCGCTCGTGAGCTCTCTGCATCGCGACCGCGTGGAGGGCATGATCGCCACGGCCGTGCGGGAAGGCGCCGTCCCGGTCGTCGGCGGCGGCCGGCCGAAGGGGCTGGACAAGGGCTGGTTCGTCGAGCCGACCGTTTTCGCCGGCGTCTCCCCGTCGATGAACATCGCCCAGGAGGAGGTGTTCGGTCCGGTGATCTCGGTGCTCGAGTACGACACCGAGGAAGAGGCGCTGGCGATCGCCAACGATTCCCGCTACGGCCTCAGCGGCGCGGTGCACTCCGCCGACCCGATGCGCGCCACGCGTTTCGCGGCTCGCATGGAGACCGGCATGACGGAAGTCAACGGGCTCCCGGCCGGGCTCGCCGCGCCGTTCGGCGGCGTCAAGGACAGCGGGCTCGGGTACGAGCTCGGCCCCGAGGGCTTCGACGAGTTCGTCGAGATCAACAGCATCGGCATCCCCGCGGATCTCGACTGGCCCGTTCGCTGATTCCGCTCGCTCGATTCGTGGCCCCGGAACGCAGGACAAGAAATCAGGAGAAACCATGAAAGCGGCAGTGCTGCTCGAGGTGGGCAAGCCCCTCGAGATCCGCGACATCGACCTGGCCGCGCCTCTGGCCCACGAGGTCGTGGTCGACGTCAAAGCCAGCGGCTTGTGCCACAGCGACCTGTACACCATGAAGACGGACTTCGGCTGGCCGGTGCCGCTGGTGCTCGGCCACGAGGTTGCCGGGGTCGTGTCCTCGGTCGGACAGGACGTCACTGACGTGGCGGTCGGCGATCACGTCGTGGCCAACCTGATCTCCAGTTGCGGCCGCTGCGCGAACTGCCTGCGCGGCGTGCCCACCAACTGCACGGACCCCGGCGCGATCCGCCGCGGCCCCGGCGAGAAGCCGCGCTACTCGATGCACGGCGTCCCGGTCAGCCAGATCGGTGACATCGGCGGCTTCGCCGAGCAGATCCTGGTGCACGAACGCAACCTCGTCCCAATCGACCGCACCATCCCCTTCGACCGTGCCGCGCTGCTCGGCTGCGGCGTGATCACCGGCGTCGGAGCCGTGAAGAACGCCGCGGGCGTGCGGTTCGGCGACTCCGTCGCCGTGATCGGCTGCGGCGGGGTCGGCCTGAACGTCGTGCAGGGAGCCGCGATCTCCGGGGCCAGCCACGTGGTCGCGATCGACCTGCAGCCCGCGAAGCTCGAGCTCGCACGCAGGTTCGGCGCGACCGATGTCGTCGACCCGGCGGAAGAAGCCGATCTCCCCGCCCGCGTGCGGAAAATCGTCGGCAAAGCCGGTGTCGACTACGCCTTCGAAGTCATCGGCCTGCCGCAGACCGTCCAGCAGGCGATCGACATCACCGACACCGGAGGCTCGACCTACGTGGTCGGCAAAATGAAGCCGGGAACCTCGGCCGCGCTCACCGCCGCCGACCTGCTGCGCGGCAACAAGAAGCTCAGCGGAGTCTTCATGGGCGCGACGGTCGCGGGCGTCGACATCCCGCTGTATTCCAAGCTGTACCAGCAGGGCCGGTTGAACCTCGACGACCTCGTCTCCGAGACGATCTCGCTCGATCGGATCAACGAGGGGTACGCGAAGCTGGAGAAGGGCGAGATCGCGCGCAGCGTCGTCGTCTTCGACTGAGGCGCGGCATGACCGCTTCCGGGACGTCGAGTGCGCGTGGGACGCGGGCGTAGCGCGGTTCGTCGGCTCCGAGGAAAGCCTTGCGCGCCGGGGAACAGGTGGTCTTCGGGGAATCGGATTCCGTCGCTGGACCTACGACGGCCGCGGGAATTCTCAGGTGGCTGTGTCCGGTTCCGCGGCGTCGTTTCTCCGCACGATTTCCGAGGCGAGGTCGTGAAGTTTCCGGGACTGGTTGCGTGCGTGGCTGCGCAAGTGGACAAAAGCTTCGTCGGTGGAGGCGTGCAGGCGCTCCGCGAGAACTCCTTTGGCTTGTTCGATCACGATCCGGCTGTCCAAGGCGGTTTGCAGGTGGCTGATGACGCTGTCCTTTTCGTGCATGGCCCGCTGTAGCCGCAGGGAGGCGGCAGCGGTCGTGGCCAAGGACTGCGCCAGGCGGATGTCGTGCGGCCTCGGCACCGGCGATGCGGTGTTCATCAGGCTGAGCGCGCCGTAGCTGTGGTCGCGAGTGCGCAGCGGCACGGCGGCGACGGCGTTGATGCCGTCGCGCAGGGCGAGCGGGGCGAAGCGAGGCCAGCGCGGGGAGGTGCTGTTGTGCCGCAGCAGCACCAGGGGCAGTGCGCGACCGCTGTGGGCGCTGTCGAGGGACGGCCCTTCCCCGAGATCGAACTGGGCCCGCTCGAGCCGTCGGCTTTTCTCGTCAGACGCGGCGAGGTGGTCCGGCTCCCCGGTGATGCCCATTACTGTGGCGCCTGCCGCTTGCACGGGCAGCAGCGCGACCACATGCGTGACGAGGTCGCGGAGCAGATCGAGGGGGTTGGCGTCGTCGCGGTCGACGAGGTCGCGCATCGCTTGGGCGATGAGGAGTTCTCGTGGGGTAGTAGGCATCGAGTCCGCTCAGTCCGTGGGTTCTGAATTCGACGGAGCGGGGTCTGGACGCCGTCTCGTGCGTACGCGGGTTGATCCAGGAGAATTGCATGTCGCTGGCAGGTTGCGCCGTGCTGCCTCGGTTTCGGTCGCCTGCCGGAAGGTCCGCGGGGCGCGGACCCTCCGCACGATGCGTCGTCAAAGGTAGCGCGATTCCTGACTGCGGGGAATGCTTCTTGCCGGTCGTGTCGGGCCCGGGCGCACCGCACCGCGGATGCCGATGTCAGTCCTCAAGGAGCTCTTGGCCGCGGCGGCTGTCCGCGACGATTGCGCGGGCGAAAGTGCCGATGGGGATTTCGCGGGCGAACGCCGCCGCGCGGATTCGGGTGCCTGCCTCTTCGGCAGTGATGTGCAGGCGGGCTGACAGCATGCCGGCGGCGTGGTGCACGTCGTCGTAACCGGTGGTCTGGGCTGCCTCGTCGAGCAGGCGGTCGTCGCTGACAAGCATCACGGCGGCGATCCGGGCCAGGCGGCAGGCATCTGCCACCACCGGCTCGGACGGTGCGCCACGGCGGCGGCGGTAGAAGGTCAGCACGCCCATGCGCAGGGGGGCCGGCAGGGGGAGGGCGAGCACGGAGGCGACGCCGATCCGGTCGGCGGCGTGGGTGAAACCGGGCCACTGCCCGGTCGCGGCGAGGTCGGGGACGATGACGGCCCGCTGCTGGGCGAAGGCGGTGATTCCCGGGCCGTCGCCAGTGGTGTACTGCAGTTCTTCGGCGTGCCGGGCCCAGAGGTTGCTGGCGGAGAGAACCCGGGTGGCGCCAGCGGGGGTGTACAGCGTCAGCACGATCGTCTCCAGCTTGGGTACCAGCCGCAGGACGGTCGTGCACACGGCGTCCGAGCACGTCGTTCCCGGTTCTCCGTTTTCGACCCCGCTGATCACGCGCCACCACAGCTCTTTGCTCCGTTCGCCGGAGCGCTGGGGCTCGTCCGACGGCAGACCGGCCTCGCCGGTCTGCCGTCGGACCGCGGGGGGAGCGAGTGCTTCGGACAACTCCGCGTACGCCTTGAGCCCGGTGCCGGGGCAGGCGACGACGCGGAGAACAGTGCCCGGCCGGGCACGCTCTCGCAGCAGGGTGAGGGTGTCGAGGCCGTGCGAATCCAGGAACTCCACTTCGGTGAGGTCCAGCACCAGTACCCGGGGATGGGTTAGCAGTACCGAGGCTGTTGTCTCCCGTAGTTGTGCGGCGGTGGTCAGGTCGAGCACGCCGGCGGCGTGCACCACTGTCACGCCGGCACGGCGGTCGACGGACACCGAGAAACTCAGCGCCGCCGCCACGCCGTGCGGGTCCCTGTCTGTCATAGCGTCCCTCCCGCGTGGCCGCCGCAGCGTCCGGGAGCTCCGGCCGAGCCGGGGCACCACGATCGAGCAGTTCGCGGTGCGGGCAGCCGAGGACTATTTCACGGGTTGTCGCGGAATGCCGCTAGCAGCGAGAACGAAGCGCGGCGGCGTAAGCGAACCTGTGGCGGATCAGTCGCCGCGCAGGGTCTGGGAGGGGGATTCGCCGTAGGCGGCGCGGTAGTGGGCGGCGAACATGCTCGGCCGCGCGTAGCCCCAGCGTGCCGCGACCTGGGTGACCGTGGTCTTTCCGGACACGGCGGTCCACAGTTCGGTGCGGGCGTGGTCGAGACGGATCCGCCGGAGGTACGCCATCGGAGTCGTGCCGAGGTGACGGCGGAAGGCCAGTTGCACCGCGCGGACGGAGACCCGCGCCGCCCACGCGATGTCGGCGGGGTCGATGTCGCGGTCGGCGTGGGTTTCCATGAACGCGATCGCGCGGCGCAAGGTCCGCGGGTGCGCGTCGGACCGGGCGCTGCCCTCGTGCTCGGCCGACGTGGTGTTCGGGAAGGCGTTCAGCACGGACGCGGCGAGATAGTTCGACGCGGCGGACACCGCCAGGAGATTGCCGCTGACCGCCGGGGCACTGAGGACTTCGTCGCGCAGATGGGCGATCGCGGTCCGCAGATGCCGGGCGGCACCGGCGTTGTGCGGACGGTGCGCGAGAAGCCGGACTGGTTGCCTGGCTCCGGCGAGGTGCCCGAGCAGAGCGGGGTCGAGCGTGGTGACGGTGTAGCGCCCTTGTGCGGCTCGGCCGGCGAAGGGCCGATCCGGTGGCGCGACACAGAACAGTTCGCCGGAGCCGAACTTCTCCGGCTCTCGCCAGCCCGCGACGCGGTGTTCCGTTTCGCCGGAATCGACGGCGCACAGGCAGATCCTGCCCAACGGGCCGGCGTCGTAGGTCGTCTCGAAGGCCAGTTCGATCCGGCCGACGCTCACCGCGTCGGCGACGAGGTGGGTGATGCGCGCACTCGACCGGCCGGAGGTGCTGCCGATCCGCAGCGGAGCGTGGGAAGCGCTCAGGAATTCTTCGGTACGGCCGAGATCGGTGCTGTCCAGCTCCAGACAGGTGACCACGGCCTTCGGTCGCGGCCCCGCGCCGGAATCGGCCAGGGCGCGTTCCACCGTGGCGAATCTCGGCACGGCCGCATCCGGGTCGGCCGCGTCCAGGACCGCTTTCGCCGCGCCGCCGAGCGACCGGGACACCAGCGCACAGCGGACGCCCCGTTCGATGCTGGCGCGGGCGAACGCGATCACGGCGCGGGCGGTGCGCACTGTCAGGACGTCAACGCCGCGCAAATCGAGCGCGATCAGCGCCGACGGTGCGTTTTCCGCACTGACGGCGAGCAACCGGTGAATCACGTCCGCCGTCGGCGCATCGCCGAGGGACAACGACAGCACCAGAGCAGGGCCGACCCGTCTGGCAGCGATTCCCGGCTGCTCCATGGTCTTTTCCGTCTCGCCTTCGCTTTTCCGTTCCCGCACGACGTGTCGCCGGCGGCCCGGCTGACGATCCTCCCCGCGACAGCGGCTGTCCATCGCGCGGCGTCGGAGGCTTGGTTTCGTCGGTACCCTTCATTCGTCGCTGCCTCGTCGAAGGCAGGCGAGGACGGAGGCGGCTGATGCGCGGGGCGGCCAGGCGCGCGGTGAGCGACTCGATGGTCGATCTCGACGGCGAGCTCGCCGGGCTGATCGCGGGCAAGGCGTGGGAAGAAACTCCGCTGGGACCGCTGCGCGAGTGGCCGGCGGGGCTGCGCGCCGCGGTCGGGCTCATGCTGCGGTCGGATTTTCCCATGTTCCTGTGCTGGGGCGAGGATTTGCGGTTCCTGTACAACGACGCCTACATCCCGGTGCTGTCGACCAAGCACCCGTGGGCGCTCGGCGAACCGTTCGAGGTGGTGTGGACCGAGGCGTGGCCGCGGGTCGAGCCGATGGTGGAAGGGGTGTTGCAAGGCCGCGCGTCCTACGTCGAAGACTTCCCGCTGATGCTGGAGCGCAACGGTTTTCGCGAGGAAACCTATTTCACCATGTCCTACAGCCCGCTCGGGGCGGAGGAGGCGCCGGGCCTGTTCTGCGCCTGCACCGAGACCTCCGGGCAGGTCGTCGGATCGCGGCGGATGGCGCTCCTGCGCGCGCTGGCGGAACAGTCGACACTGGAGCTGGGCACCGAAGACGAGGCGTGCGCGGCGGCGGTGCGGCTGCTGTCGAAGAGCCGTGCCGACGTCCCCTTCGCCTTGGCGTACTTGATGAACGCCGACGGGACCTCGGCCAGGCTGGCGGCGTCGCTGGGCGTGCGGCCGGGCAGTGCGCTGGCCCCGCTGGCGGCCGGTCCCGGGAACGCCGAGTTGTGGTCCGCGCTGAGCGGCGGGCAGGAGTCGGCCTGGCAGGGGCTCGCGGCGCGTTGTCCGGGCAGCCAGGTCGCGGAGTCCGGCGGCACGGAAGAAGAGGCCGACGAGGCGCTCGTGCTGCCCGTGACCGGCGGCGCCGATCATCCGGTCGGCGCCCTGGTGCTCGGCCTGAGCCCGCATCTGCGGCCGACCGAGGACTACCGCGCGTTCCATCGGCTGGTCGCGACCCAGCTGTCCGGGGCGATCGCCGAGGTCCGGGCCTACGAGGCCGAACACCGGCGAGCCGAGGAGCTGGCCGAGCTCGACCGCGCGAAGACCACCTTTTTCTCCAACATCAGCCACGAGTTCCGCACGCCGCTGACGCTGATGATGGGCCCGGTCGCGGAACTGCGCACGGCCGTCGACACCGGCTCCGTCGAGCCCGCGCGGTGGCAGGCCGAGCTGGACGTGGTGCACCGCAACGGGGTGCGGCTGGGCAAGCTGGTCTCGACGCTGCTGGACTTCTCCCGCATCCAGGCCGGGCGCATGCAGGCCGCGTTCGAACCGGTCGACCTGGCCGTCGTGACGGCCGAACTCGCGGGGGTCTTCCGGTCCGCGATGGAGCGCGCGGGCCTCGGCTACGCCGTCGAGTGCGATTCCTCGACCGGACCGGTCCACGTCGACCGCGAGATGTGGGAGAAGATCGTCCTCAACCTGCTGTCCAACGCATTGAAATACACGTTGTCCGGCAGCGTCTCGGTGGCCTTGGGCCGGTCCGGCGACGCGGCGGAGCTGCGGGTGGCCGACACCGGCATCGGAGTGCCGCCGGAGGAACTGCCGCGGCTGTTCGAACGGTTCCACCGTTCGGTCACCGCCCGGGCGCGGTCGGTCGAGGGCACCGGGATCGGCCTGGCCTTGGTCCGGGAGCTCGTCGAGCTGCACGGCGGGACCATCACGGTGGACAGCGCCGTCGACGCGGGTACCACGTTCGCCGTGCGCATCCCGTTGGGCCACAAGCATTTGCCCGCGGACCACGTGCGGGCGGCAAGCACGTCGACCGAACCCCAGGCGGCCGAGCCGTTCCTGACCGAGGTGTGGAGCTGGCTGCGCGGCCCGCACGGCAACTCCGCCCCGGACACGGAGCCGGACGCTCCCCGGCCCTCCGGCGGAGGCCGGGTGCTGGTCGTGGACGACAACGCCGACATGCGGGAGTACCTCTACCGGCTGTTGTCCCCGGAGTTCGCCGTGCAGGCGGTCGGCGACGGCTCGACCGCGCTGGCGCTGGCCCGGTCCGACCCGCCCGACCTGGTGCTCTCCGACATCATGATGCCGGGCGCGGACGGCATGGAGCTGCTGGCGGCACTGCGGGCCGAGCCGGGCACAGCGAACGTCCCGGTAGTGCTGCTCTCGGCACGGGCCGGTCAGGAGGCCGCGGTCGGCGGCCTGGCCGCCGGTGCCGACGACTACCTGGTGAAGCCGTTCTCCAGCCGCGAACTGCTGGCCCGGGTCCGTGCGCACCTCGACCTGACCCGCACCCGGGCGGTGGAGTCGCGGCGCATGCGCGAGCTGGCGCAGGCCGTGGCCGACATCAACGACGCGCGCACCGCCCAGGACGCGATGGACCGCCTCGCGCTCGCGGCCCGCGAGCTGATCGGCGCCCACCAGGCGATCGCCCGGCTGGTCGCCGACGACTGGGAGGGCGGCCCGGTGGACAGCTGGTCGTTCTCGGAGAAGTACGCGGCGTGGTACGGCCACCGGCTGCGTCCGGGCCGCGGCTGGGCAGAAGCGCTGGTCGGACGCGAGGACACCGTGGTGCGGTTGACGCAGCCCGAGCTCGAAGCGCATCCGGCGTGGCGCCACCGATCCGGCGAGGAGGACGGTCAGCCGCCGATGCGCGTCGTCCTCGTCGCCGCGTTGACTGCCGATGACGGGCGCGATCTCGGCCTCGTGCGGCTCTCGGACCGCTACGCCGGGGAGTTCACCGCCGACGACGCGGCCATCGTGCGGCAGCTGGCCGAAATCGCCTCCGCGGTCTTGGAGAAGATCCAGCTGCTGCGCAGGCAGACCGACGTCGCGGTCACCTTGCAGCGGTCGATCCTCGGTCCGACGGCGCTCCCCGAGGGGTTCGCGGTGCACTACTCGCCGGCCGCGAGCGCCCTGGAGGTCGGCGGGGACTGGTACGACGTCATCACCTTGCCCGACGGCAGCTACGGGGTGGTCGTCGGCGACGTCGTCGGCCACGGACTGTCCGCCGCCGCCGTGATGGGCCAGTTGCGCAGTGCGGCCCGAGCGCTGCTCACCGAGGGAAACAGCCCGGCCAGGGTACTTACCGCGCTCGACGCGTTCGCCGCGCTCGTGCCCGGTGCCCGGTGCGCGACGGTGTTCTGCGCCGTCGTCGACGCGGGCGGCACGGTGCGCTACAGCAGCGCGGGGCATCCGTGGGCGCTCGTCGACGACGGGACCGGGCACGTTGTGCTGAACGGCGCGCAGTCGGCGCCGCTGGCGGTCCGGCGCGTCTGCCATCGCCGCCAGGCCCAGGTCGCCCTGCCGCCCGGGGCCACGTTGCTCGCCTACACCGACGGACTGATCGAGCGCCCCGGCGAACTCCTGACCGAGGGCGTCGAGCGGGCCGCGCGCGTGCTCGCGGAACATCGCGACGCGAGCCCGGCGGAGCTGGCGGGCCTGGTCGCCGAGCGGCTCCTCGACGATGATCGCGACGACGACGTGGCGTTCCTCGTCTACCGCTCGCCTTCCGGCTCGGCCGAACCGTTTTCGGCGAGGCTCTCCGCGGACACCGCTCAGCTCAGCGAATTGTGCGAGAAGCTGCGCGGCTGGCTGCGTGCCGGCCGAGTGGATCCGGCAACCGCGGACCAGGTGCTGGTCGCCGTCGGCGAGGTCGTCACCAACGCGGTCGAGCACGGCCCGGCCCCGGAGCACAGGCGGCCGGTCGCCGTCGCGGCGGAACGGAGCCCGGACCGGATCGTCGTCACCGTGAGCGACGGAGGGCGGTGGGCAGGCCGGAATCCGGCGGAGAAACGCGGGAGAGGGCTGGTCATCGCCGAGGCCATGGTCGACGAGCTGACCATCGACACTTCCGGCGCGGGCACCGCCGTTCGCCTGATGAAGGAGACACGTCCATGACGCTGCGCTTCACGACCACAGTGCAGGGCGACGTCGCCACGCTCGCGGTCAGCGGGCAGATCGACGCCGCCACCGCGAGCGAGTTCCGCCGCGCTGTCGCCAGCGCGTCCGACGAGGCCCCGCAGCTGACCATCGACCTGACCGCGGTGGACTATCTGCTCAGCGCCGGGGTGAGCGTGCTCTACGAGTTCGTGGACCAGCAGCCGCAGCTGGTGATCCGGGCGGACGGCATCGTCGCCCAGGTCCTGTCCGTCGCCGGGCTCGACGAGGCCTTTTCCGTCCGAACCACCTGATGCCCTGAGCTACGGGTGCGGGTCGGTGGTGGTGTGCGGGAGAGCGGCGAGCCGGAGAACCCGGTGGGCGAGGCTGTTCTCGGGTGCGTAGAGCAGGAACGGCGGGGAGTCGGCGGCTGCCGCGCGGTGCAGCACGCTGACGGCGGCACTGCCCAGGAAGGTGACCGCGGTGAGGTCGAGGACCAGTTTGTGGGTGCCGCCGAGGGTGAGCCGGTCCAGCTCCGCGGCGAACTCCTCCACCGTGACGGCGTCCAGCGGCCCGTGGACGGCGACGCGGTTGCCGGGCGCGTGGGGCTGGACGAGGACCAGCGGGGCGGCGGCGGCCTCCGCGGAACGGGCGGTTTCGTCGGCTTCCTCGGCGGCGAGCAGCCGCACCGGCTGGGAGAGCCGGTGCCGGATGGTCGCGGTGGTGCCGCCGTCCCCGTGTTCGAGGTCGAGACGGTCGACGAACCTGTGCGCGAGTGCCAGCCCCAGGCCGTGGTCTTGGCGGAACCCGTCGTCGCCGGGACGGGTGCGTTCGATCCAGCGTCCGTCGTCGGCGACGGTGATCCGGGCGGTGCCGTCGGCCTCGAGCCGGGCGGCGACGGTGACCGTGCCGTCGACGGAGTCGGGATGGCTGTGTTCGGCGGCGTTGGTGACGAGTTCGGCGACGGCGTGGGCGAGGGCGTCCACGTCGTGGCTGCCGGCTCCGAGGCTGTCCAGCCAGCCGTGCAGGGCCTCGCGGACCGGCTGCAGCGCGCCCAGGTCGGCGGCGAGCCGCAAGCGCAGCGGAGCCGCCGGGACCCGGCGGGCCGCGGCGAGCAGGACAGCATCGTCGGCGTGCCCGGTCTGACCGGCCAGTTGTTCCACGACCCGCGCGCAAACCTGGTCGATCGCCCGCCCGCCGCCGGCCGCCCGGATCAGCTCGGCCGACGCCGCATCCGGATCCCGCCCGAGCCGGCGGAGGATGCCGTCGCTGTAGAGCAGGACACTTTCGCCGAATTCGAGCCGATCCTCGGCGAGGACGCAGCCGGTGCCGGTCCCGAGCGGGCCAGCGCCCGCGACCGGCAGATAACGAGCTTCGCCGGCTCCCGCGACCAGCGGCGGCGGATGCCCGGCCGAGCCCGACCGCATCGTGCCGTCCACCGGATCGAGAACGACAACACACACCGTGGCGGCATGGGCGCCCGCGACCCGCCGCGCCGTCCGGTCCGCTGCCTTGATCGCGGTGGCGATGTCGCCGGTCTCTTCCAGCCGGTCCAGCAGCACCGCACGCAACCGCCCCATCGCCGCCACTGCGGCCGCGCCGTGTCCGACGACGTCGCCGACGACGAACGCGACCCTGCCGTCCCCGATCGGCACGGCGTCGAACCAGTCGCTGCCGGCGTCGACCGTGGAGTCGGCCAGAAGATAGCGGCCGGCGATCCGGACCCCGGGCAGCACCGGCAGCGCGGAAGGCAGCAACTGCCGCTGCAATTCGGTGATCACCAGCGCGCCTGCTCGAGGCGCGCACACCGCGCGGCTGTCCGACGGGCCCGGTTGGTCCCCACCTGCCTCATGGTAGAGCCCGATCGCATACCGACGCAGATTGCCGGACGCGGTGGAGGAACGTCGGCGGGGGACGGCGCGCCGCACCAGCGCGTCCAGGCGAGCCGGCTGGCCTGGTGAGTCTCCGTCCATGGTGAGGAAGCTCAGCTTCGCAAGCCGTCGTGGACCTGTTCCATGCTGTTCCTGCGTCCCGTGCAACTGGTCGGAGTGATCGACTGACCGGGACCATCAGGAGTGTTCGCGAAGACGAACGTCCATAGTGGAGTGACGGGCCGTTTCTGGGGCATACGGGAATAGACATCTGGGTCGCGGTGTGCCGTGGCCGTCGCGGTTCGCCTTGGCGGTTGGCGGTCCTGGGGCGCGGACTGGGGAAATAAGCAGCCGTACGTTTTGTGCGTCGGTCTGGTGCTTGATGAGCGGCGTTCGGACCGAGTCGTGTGTTTCGTGTGGTCGGCGCGTGCGACGAATGCGGCTTGGCCGGAGCCGCACGGTGAGGGAAGTGGCATACGGAACTACGTAGCGTGGCCTCCAGTGCGCCACGGGTGCTTGTCTGGCTCGGCCGATGGATGAAGCAGTCCCGACCTGACCGCGGCCCACGGGGGAGCAATGCAGGCGAGCGGCCCTGGGGTAGCGGCGGGGTATCTGCACCGCTCCGAACCGACCGCCGAACGTTTCCTCCAGGATCCGGACGAGCCGCGCGGCAGGAGTCACCGGACTGAAGCGAGCGAGGCCGCACTATCGCCCTCCGCCATGCCGAGGTTGGTCCACTGCGTCGCGTCGTGCCCGGGCCGCTCCGGCGAGTATCCTGTCGTCCACGATCGCCCACCTTGCGGCTCTTCCCGCTGACCGCACGGGAAAGCTCCAGATCCCAGCAATTCGGCTCACCGTCGACCGGTTCCAGCCGTTTTGCCCGTCCCCGAATGCGCCAATACCGGAAGTCGACGCTGTCCCGGGTGAGCGCAGCGTGCGGGGAATCGTTGTACACCAGCACGGCGAGCTGAGCGTCATCGCGAAAAGCGTCGACCATGTGCATCAATCGTGGTCGCGGTGGCATGCGGTGAAGGTCGGGATTGTGTCACCGGTTGTTGCTGAGCGGCCGTATTCGTGGCGGCCGACGGGCTGGGTCAGGCGATCTGGCGTCCATTGGGCCGGTTGAGTTCCCAGTCGTCAGGGTCGTGGTTGACCCAGACCGTCGTGTCCGGCCTGCTGGCGAGCAGTTTCAGCTTGCGCAGGCCGGTTTCCTTGTCGGGGTTGGAGACGTCCAGCGGCATGCCGGTGGTCTGGTCGATGTTGCTGCGCAGATGGGCGGCGTCGCTGCTCAGGACGATCTGCTTGCCGTCGGGCAACCGCACTTGCAGTGCGAGCGTGCCGGGGGTGTGGCCGGGCAGGGACAGGATCGTCACGCTGCCGTCGCCGAAGACGTCGTGGTCATAGCCGCGGGGGACTTCGAGCCAGTCGATCCGGCTCGCCGCGTCTAGGTCGTGTTCTCGGAACATGGCGGCGTCGAGTGCGCGTGGCGTGCGGGCGTAGCGCAGTTCGTCCGCTCCGAGGAAGCCTTGCGCGCCGGGGAACAGGTCGAGGCCGCCGGTGTGGTCGAAGTGCAGGTGGGAGATGACGATCTGCCGGACGTCCTTCGTGGTGAAGCCGATCGATTCCAGTTGGGTGTCCAGCCGGTGGTCTTCGGGGAATCGGATGTCGAAGGCTTCGGCGAGGGGGCCGTAGGCGCGGGCGGGGTCGCCGGCGGCGGTGCTGTCTAGTCCGGAGTCGAACATGAGCAGGCCGAGGTCGTGCTCGATCAGGAAGGTCGGGATCGGCACGGCGAGCGGGGTGCCGCCGGTGCCGAGCTGGAACAGGCCGCAGTCGGTGGCGATGGTGGGGGCGTCGAGCGCCCAGAGGTGTTTGACAGTGCCGGACACGGGGGTCTCCTTCGGGCTGTTCAGGCGAGGACGACGGCGCGGGCGCCTTGTTCCGCGGCGCAGTAGTCGACGGCTTTGGCGATGTCGGTGAAGGCGAAGGTTTCGGTGACCAGCTGGTCGAGGTGCAGGGCACCGCTGCGGTACAGCTCGACCAGGCGCGGGATGTCGCGTTTGACGTGCGCTGAGCCGTACAGGCAGCCCTTCACCGTCTTGCCCGCCATGACGACGTTGCCGAAGACCTCGTCGATGCCGACGCCTGGTCCGGCGCCGACGAGAACGGTCGTGCCGCCGCGGCGGGACATGGCGATCGCCTGCTGCACGGTTTCGGGTCGCCCGGCCACCTCGATCACGACGTCCGCGCCGCGACGTCCGGTGAGGGCTTGGACCTGCTTGACGACGTCGGGGCCTGCGGTCAGGGTGTGGGTGGCGCCGAGTTCGGAGGCCAGCGCCAGGCGGTCCGCGTGCACGTCGATCGCGATGATGGTGGTGGCTCCGGCGATTCGGGCGCCCTGCACAGCATTGAGCCCGACGCCGCCACAGCCGACGACGGCGACGGTGTCGCCCACACGTACTTCGCCAGTGTGGACGGCGGCGCCGAATCCGGTGAGGACACCGCAGCCGAGCAGGGCGGCGGAGGCGATCGGGATGTCGTCGGGGATCTTGATCGCGGCTCCGGCGGGCACGACGGTCCGTTGCGAGAAGCTGCCCAACCCGCAGAACTGGCGGACGGGGGCGCCGTTCAGGCTCATCCGGGCGCTTCCGTCGACCATGGTGTGCGCGCCGAGCATGGTCCGGGGACGGCCGCACAGGTGCTGTTCGGCTCGCTGGCAATAGAAACAGCTGCCGCAGCTGGCCAGCCAGGACAGCACTACGTGGTCACCGGCTTTCAGGTCCTCGACGCCGGCACCGACCTCGACGACCACGCCCGCCCCTTCGTGGCCGAGGACCAGCGGTACCGGCGCGGGGAGCTTTCCGGTGAAGACGCCCACGTCGGATTGGCACACGCCGGTGGCGCGTACTTCGACGACGACCTCTCCGGGGCCCGGGTCGGCCAGCGTGATTTCGGTGATCCGGAGGGCGGAGCCCGCCTTCTCGAGCAGCGCGGCTTCAGTCATTTCGCTTGCCTCCATAAGTTGTGCGGAGAACGCTCTTGAGGACCTTCCCGCTGGCGTTGCGCGGCAGGTCGTCCACGAAGTGGAAGTGTTTGGGGACCTTGTATTTGGCCAGTCGTTCCGCCAGCCACCGGCGTACGTGCTCGGCGTCGACCGGGCGGCCTTCGGCGGGCACGATGATCGCGGCCCCGGTCTCGACGTACCGGGGGTCGGGGACGCCGATCACCGCGGCGTCGGCGACATCGTGGTGTCCGGTCAGGACCATCTCGACTTCGGCCGGATACACGTTTTCGCCGCCGCTGCGGTACATGTCCTTGGCCCGCCCGGCGATCGTCAGGAAGCCGTCTTCGTCGATGCTGCCCAGATCGCCGGTGTGGCACCACCCGTCGACGAAGGTCGCTTCGGTGGCATCCGGAAGGTTCCAGTACCCGATGCTCACCCCGCCGCTGCGGACGCAGATCTCGCCGACTTCTCCGCGGCCGGTGGGAGTTCCGTCCGGCCTGATCACCTTCACCTCGGTCATGGCCTGCGGGCGGCCGATGCTGCTTTCGCGGCCGCGCGCTACCGCGAATTCCAGGCTGGTGCTGACGGCACCGCCTTCGGTGAGGCTGTAGGACTGCACCAGTTCGACGCCGGGGAGCCGACGTTCCATTTCGTCGTAGATCCACGGCATGACGACGTCGCCGCCGGTGACGATCCGGCGGAGGGCGGCGGGAACGAGAGTTTCGATCGCGTCCATGTGCAGCAGATCGGCGAGCATGAAGGGATACAGGAGCATGGACGTGGTGCCGTTGTGTCGGGCGACTTCAAGGAACCGTTCGCAGGTGAAGTTGCCGGATGGGAAGGTGACCGCCGTGCCGTGTGCGAGCAGCGCGGGCAGCAGCAGCACTTCGAAGCCGCCCGCGTGGAAGAGCGGTCCGCTGGTCTGTGCGACGGTGCGCTCGTCGATGCGCCACCGTTGCGCCTGGACGGAGCCGATCCACAACGCGTTGCCGTGGGAGAACAACACGCCTTTCGGCCGCCCTGTAGTACCGGACGAGTACATCAGCGAGACGGGGTCGTCGGCGTTCAGCTCGGGGAAACCGGAGGCTTCGGACTCCTGGGCGGCGAACACCGGCAGGGGAGTGGCCCAGTCCGGGCCGGCGCCGATCGAGGGGCGCGAAACATAAGTGGCGACCGCGATGCCGTCGCGGATGCTCTCGAGCACCGGCGTGAACTCGGCGTCGAACAGCAGCAGGCTCGCGCTCGAATCGCTCAAGGCGAACTCGAGTTCCGGGCCGGTCAGCCGCCAGTTGAGGCGAACGGCGATGCCGCCCACCCGGCCGATCGCGAGGTACAGCGCGATGTAGTCGGCACAGTTGCGCAGCAGGAGCGCGACCCGGTCGCCTTTCCGCACGCCCGCTCGCTGCAAGGCACGGGCATAGCGCAGTTCCCTCGCCCGCAGTTCCGTCCAGGACACCGCGGGTTCGCCGCCCAGGACGACGGCCGGGCGGCCGGGGTCGATCGGCGGCAGTTGGCCCGCGATCGAATCGGTGACGTAGTTGAGGCTCATCCCCATCGATGACTCCCGTGTCTCGCGTCGGACGGCTAAACGATCGCTCCGGATGCCCGCAAAGCGGTCACCTCTTCCGCGGTGAGGCCCCAGTCGAGCAATGCGGTGCCGGTGTCGGCCCCCGCCGGAACCGCCGGGCCTTGGACGGCGCCCGGGGTTCGGCTGAACCGCGGCGCAGGGGCGGGCTGCAGCACGCCGTCGACCGGAACGAAGCTCTTCCTGGCCGCCGCGTGTTCGTGACGCAGCGCCTCGTCCAGGTCGAGGACCGGTGTCGTGCACGCTTCCCGCCCTTCGAACCGGGATTCCCACTCGGTTCGCGAACGAGTGCGGAAGACCGCGGCGATCGTCGCGTGCAGCGACGGCCACTCGGCGCGGTTCCATTGGCGCGCGGCGAGTTCCGGTGCCAGCTCGAGGACAGCGAGCAGCTCGGCGAAGAACTTGGCCTCGATCGCGGCGACAGCCATCCAGCCGCGGTCGGCGGTCTCGTAGACGGTGTAGAACGGCGCCCCGCCGTCGAGAGTGTTGCTGCCTCGCTCGGGCGCGAGCATCCCGGCTTGGTGCTGGCCGTAGAAGACGCCGCCCAGCAGGGCGATTCCGTCCAGCATCGACGCGTCGACGACCTGGCCGGGTCCGCCGTCGCGGGCTTCCCACAGGGCGGCCACCAGGCCCATGGCGAGCATCAGCCCGCCGCCGGCGTAGTCGCCGAGCAGGTTGAGCGGGATCGCCGGCGGTCCGCCCGCGGGTCCCATCGTCGCGAGCAGGCCGGACGTCGCGAGGTAGTTGAGGTCGTGTCCGGCAGTCTGGCTCAGGGGGCCCTCCTGGCCCCAGCCCGTGGCCCGCCCGTAGACCAGGCTGGGGTTGCGTGCGAAGCAGTCCTGCGGCCCCACTCCGAGCCGTTCGGCGACTCCCGGGCGATTGCCCTCGATGAGGACGTCAGCCTGTTCTGCCAGCCGCAGCACCACATCGACGCCTTCGGGGTGCTTCAGGTCGACCGCGATCGAGCGCCGCCCGCGGTCGTTGACGAAGGCCGGTTGCCGCCCGTTGGCCGCACCGAGATCGGTGCGCATCGTGCCCACGGCGGCCGGCCGGTCCACCCGCAGCACTTCGGCGCCGAGATCGCTGAGCAACATGCCGCACCACGGCCCCGGCCCGATCCCGGCGAGTTCAACGACCTTCAGCCCCGCCAACGGCCCCGCCTTCATGCGGCACCGACGAGGATCTGCTTGAGCTCGGTGAAACCGAGAATCCCTTCGGGGCCAGACTCGCGACCCCAGCCCGACGCGCCGACCCCGCCGAAGGGAGCGCTCATCGCCGGACCGAAGGAATTGACCGCCACCGCCCCGGCGCGAATCCGGCCCGCGATTTCGATCCCTGCCTCGATGTCAGCGGTGTACACCGCACCCGACAGCCCGAACTCGGTGGCGTTGGCCAGCCGGACGGCGTCGTCGAGGTCGCGGTACACCTGCACCGCGGTCACCGGCCCGAACACCTCGCGCCGCACCAGTTCGGTGTTCTCGGCGACGTCGGTGAAGATCGTGGGCTGGTGGAACCACCCGGTCTCCAGTCCGGCGGGCCGTCCGCCGCCGGTGACGAGCCGGGCGCCGTCCTGCCTCGCCCGGGCGACGAAACCTTCGGTGCGGCGCAGAGCCGCCTCGTTGATCAGCGGGCCGATGTGCGTCGCCCGATCGAGCGGATCACCGATGACGAGGCGTTCCCAGGCGGATTTCAGCCGCTCGACGACCTCGTCGTGCCGACGTTCGGAGACCAGGATCCGGGACAGCAACGCGCACACCTGGCCCGCCCCGTTGGTAGCGCCGGGCACGAGCGCCCGCAGCACCTTGTCCAGCGGCGCGTCGTCCAGCGGCGCGTCGTCCAGGATCACCGCAGGTGACTTCCCGCCCAGTTCCAGTTGAGTGCGCGCGTACCGGCCGTTCGTGACCGCGAGGACGTCCTGCGCCGCCGCATGTCCGCCGGTCAGTGAAACCAGATCCACCCGGGGGTCCCGGGTCAGTGCCTGCCCGACGGAGACCGGTCCCGACACGAAGTTCACCACTCCGGCGGGAAAACCGGCCTGCTGGGCGCATTCCGCCACTAACGCCATCGTCAACAGGGATTCCGGTGCTGCCTTGACGATCACGGGGCACCCGGCGAGCAACGCCGGAACGACCTTGGACGCCACCGTCACCACCGGACCGTTGTAGGGCAGCATTGCCGCCACGACACCGGCTGACTCCCGCCGCAGGAGGACATCGCCGAGTTCCGAGGACCGGCGTCGTTCCCTCAGCATCTCCTCGGCGCCGTCGAGCGCGGATCGCCACGAGGCGAGAGTCCCGAACCGGTGCAGCGCCTTGCCATGCCGCACCGGCATTCCCGCCTCGACAGCCCAGGCCACGTCCAGATCGGCCGCACGTCGATCGACGTTGTCCAGCCAGCGGGCGCACGTCGCGACCCGGTCGGCCAGGGGAGTGGCGGCCCACGCTCCACGGGCGGAGAAGGCGGCATCGACCGCCGCGGTCGCGTCCTCCTCGGAAGCCTGTCGTGCCGTGCCGACCGTACTCGCGTCCGACGGAGACACGATGGTGTGCCCGTCTCCGGTCGCCGGCCTCCATTCGCCACCGACGAAGACGTCGTCGGTGTGCGGTACCCGTACGCCTGCCGCTTCCACGATTCTCCTGACCGCTAGATTCCCTACGGATGAATAGATAATATATTGTGCGTTTAGATCGGGCAAGCGAGGAGGCCGGGTGAAGGACGCGAGCGGCACCGAGGCCCGCGCGACGCGCAAACGCGCCGAGCGGGTCCGGCTCATCGAGCACACCGCCGCCCGGCTTTTCGCCGAGCGCGGCTACGAGGCGACGAACTTCGAGGACATCGGCGCGGCCTTGGATCTGCGCGGCCCCAGCCTCTATCACTACTTCTCGTCGAAGGAAGAGCTGTTCCTCCGGTGCATGGAGCACGCGGCCGCGGAGGTGTTCCCCCGGCTCGTCGCGATCGCGGAGTCGGAACACCCGCCACGGGAAAGGCTGAGGCTGATGTTCCGGGAGGAAGCCGTGCTCGTTCTTCGCGAGTACCCGGAGTTCATTCCGCTCTTCCTCAAGGTGCGGGTCCCGGTTGCGGCGCTGGAATCCCGTCGCGACGAACTCCGGCGCGAGCAGACCATGATCTTCCGGGCCGTGGCGGACGAGCTGGCCGAGGACCTGCACCTGACCTTGAATCTGGCGCTGGGCGGACTGGCGCTCATCGGCGAATGGTTCGACCCGGAAGACCGGCTCGGCGTGGACGAGTTCGCCGAGTCGGTTTCCCGTACTCTCGTCGGGCTGTTCGGGGGCGGTGGGTGAGCCGCGTCAGGCAGCCTGCCCCAAGTGCTTGCGGTAGAACGGGATCAGTGCGTCGAGTGCGATCTTGACCGGCTCGGGCTGGTCGTAAAGGTCGTAGTGCGAGTAGCCCTCGGCCACGACGAGCTCACGGTCCCGCGATGCCGCGATGCGGCCGTACAGCTCCGTCCCGTCGCGGTAGGAACCGAACGCGCCCGGCTGGTCTCCGACGACGATCAGCGTCGGCTGCGTCAGCATCGTCTCGGCGCGAAGGAACGCGTCCCAGTTCAGTGCCTGGTTCAGCGAGCCGAAGTTCATCCGGGCGACGCCGTTGGGCTTCCCGCCCCGTCCGGTCTTGTAGTAGTCCGTGGCTTCGACGACGTCCCGGTCCGCAGCGCCTGCTTCGCGAGCCGCTTCGGGGGAGGCCGGCAGCAGTTCATTGACCTGGACGTCGCCGCCGCGGGCCTCCTCGGTGCGCTGTTCGCCGACCTGTTCGAGCAGCTTGACCGGGTCGAACTCGCTGAAGCCCTCCTGCATGAGACGGCCGTAGTTCACCGGCACGACCGCGCCGAGCGCCTTGATCCGGCGTTCGAGCATCGTGGCGTTCGTGGCATACCCGCCACCGCCGCAGATGCCGAGGACACCGATCCGGTCCGCGTCGACGTAGTCGAGCGTCACGAGGTGGTCGACCACGTGGGAGAAGTCGGCCACGCGCTGGGTCGGGTCTTCGGTCCACCGCGGCCCGCCGCCGCTGTCGCCTTGGAAGCTCGCGTCGAAGGCGATGACGACGAAGCCTTCCTGCGCCAGCGCCGGGCCGTAGACGTTCCCGGCGGTCTGTTCCTTGCAGCTGCCGATCGGGTGGGCGCTGATGACGGCAGGGTAGGTTTTGCTCGCGTCGAAGTCCGGCGGCAGCAACAGGTTCGCCGCGATGTCCCAGTACGGGGCTTTGACGATGACTTGGCGGGTCTCGATCTCGCTCATGAGCCTCTTCTCCTCGGCAGTGGCTTCCTTGAGTCCGAGCCTGCCCGGGTTCGCCTCGTCGAGACAGATGCTCCTGTGCGGGGGTACTGGCGACCCCTGGCTGGGAGCGCCTCAGCCGGATCGGGAGCTACAGGATCAGATCGCCGCCGTTGATGTCCACCGTGGCCCCGGTGATGTAGTCCGACTTCGGGGACAGCAGGAACAGCACCAGTTCGGCGATGTCGGAGGTCGTGCCGATGCGCCGCAGCGGAGTGGCCGCACGGGCTGCTTCCCGTTTCCGCTCGTCGACGGAACCGCTCAGCATCGGGGTTTCCACCAGCCCGGGCGCGATCGCGTTGACGTGCACGTTGTCCGGAGCCGCTTCCAGCGCGACTTGGCGGGTGAGGCCGAGCAACGCGGCTTTGGACGCGGAATAGTGCGCGCCGGCGAAGTTGGCGAGGGTCCGCCCGGCCCGCGAGGAGACGTTGACGATCTTGCCGGATCGCCGCGCCTTCATTCCGGGCAGCGTCTCGCGCATCCAGTGGAACGCGCCGTTGACGTTCACCCCCATCAGCCGCGCCCAGTCGTCGTCGGAGATGGTCTCGACCGGCCGGGTGACGCTCACCAATCCCGCGCCGTTGACGAGCAGATCGATCTGCCCGGCGTCCGCGAGGACGGAGGCGGCCGCGGCGCGCACGGAGCGGGGGTCGGCGACGTCGCACTGGACCGGGACGATGCCCGGTGCGGATTCCGAAGCCGGTTTGAGGTCGACCGCGAAGACGGATGCTCCCGCCTGGGCGAGCCGGGACGAGATTTCCGCGCCCATTCCCCGGCCCGCTCCGGTGATCACGGCGACTTTGCCGGTGAATTCTTCTGTCATGAGTCCGTCAGTCTTCCGGTGTCAGGGGCAGCAGCAAGGCCGCCATCACGTCGTCGACCTTTTCCAGCGCCAGAACATCCTGGATCATCCGGTCAGCCGTCGAATCCTCGAGCGGCAGCACCGAGAACGGCAGGCACATCCGGAACTTGTCGATGAAGTCCTGTTCGCTGAAGGGGTTCTTCGGATGCCCCTTCACATAGACGTGTTCGGTGGCGATCACCCGCCCGTCGCGCAGGGTCGTGGTCAGCCGGGCGCCCCAGTCGGAAACGGACGGATCCTCGACGGCGGAGATCCGGGTCATCAGCTCCCGCACCTCCGGACGTCGCCGCGCTTCGTCCGAATAGGACTGTACGAACACGCGTCGGTCGAAGGCGGCAGTGGCCACGGCGTAGGGAAGGCTGAACTGGCATTCCGGGACGGTCTGCGGATCCCACTTCTTTTCGGTCGGCTCGCACACTGCCCGCCAGCCCGAGGTCGAGACTGCGATGTGGACGCTCGCGATGTCGGCGGCGGCGAACTCGTGCGTGCGCATCTGCTCGATGATGCCGTCGATCGAAGAGTGCGAGAAATAGCAGGCGCTGTAGCCCTTGGTGGTGATCTGAGTCGCCGTCCAGTCCTTTCCGAGACCGCGGGTCAGCCCGTCCGGATCGGTTTCCCAGCGCGCCGTGCGCAGAAAACCGTTGGGTCCGGTCAGCACTTCCTGCCGGGGCCCGGTGATGCCGCGGCGAGCGAGCAGGCACGCGGTGATCGCGGATTGGCACACGAGCCCGTGGTGCACGCGCACCATCAGCGTCGCCGGTGCGTAGATGCCCATGGTGTGCGGCTGCGTCATCGTGCGGGCGATGCCCTGGGCGTTCTCCAGCTCCTCCGGGGAGAATCCGAGCAGACTGCCGACCGCGGCGACAGCTCCGAAGATGTAGTGCCCGCCGCAGTCGTTGTCCTTCACCGCTTTGCTGATCACCCGGTACGCCGATCCGATGCGGATCAACGTTTCCTGGCCGATCACCAGTGCGGTCAGGAACTCCGCTCCGGTCACGTCCGGTCGCAGCCCGGTGGCGGCGAGCAGGCTCGCGACGATGTACTCGCTGACGTGCCCGGCTTCCTCGTGCAGATCGCCGCAGTCCATCGCCCTCGGCATCGGGCCGATGGCCAGCGCGGCTTCGGCGGCGGGCACGCGTCCGCCGTAGAACGGCAGGGGCGTTTCCGGTTTGCCGCCCTTGTCCCGCACCAGGTCCGCGATGGCCGGGATGCCGTCCATTCCGGACCCGCCGATCAGGACCGCCATGCAGTCGAGCAGGGCGTGTTTCGCGTGCCGGACGACGTCTTCGGGAAGGTCGGCGTAGGTCGTCTGCGCTGCGAACCGGCACAGCGCGCGCATGGGGTCCTCGGTCATTTCAGCGTCTGCCCCGCGTCGATCTTCAGTTCGAGCCCGGTCACGTAGCGCGCTTCGTCGGAAGCGAGGAAGGCCACCGCGTTGGCGACGTCCTCGGGTTCGACCCACGGCACGTCCATCACCGGGATGGTCGCGAACCGGTCCTTGACCCGGTCGGCGGTGCGTTCCGCTTCCGGGAGGTCCGGTGCGAACAGCGCGTACGTTTCGTCGTTGTGGATCAGTTTCGTGTTGACCGATGTCGGTGCCACGCAGTTGACCCGGATCCCGAACGGGGCCAGCTCCAGTGCTTGCGTCTTCATCAGGCCGACCACGCCGTGTTTGGCCGCGACGTACGGCGAAAGGTTCTGCATTCCCTTGATCGCCATGGTCGAGCTGGTGAAGATCATCGACCCTCCGCAGCCCTGGTCCTTGAGGATCGGGATCGCCGCCTTCGCGGTGTGCCACACGCCTTTGAGGACCACGTCCTGAGTGGTCTGCCATTCGAGGTCGGAGATCTCTTCGCTCAGCCCGTACGACCAGATCCCGGCGTTCGCGACCACCACGTCGAGGCGTCCGAGCTGTCGCACCCCGTCGTCGAGCGCGGCCTTCAGCGCGGCGTAGTCGCGCACGTCGACCTGCGCGGTGACCACCGAGCGTCTCAGACTTTTCACCCCGCGCGCGGTTTCTTCGAGGTCCGCGGGCGTCGCTGGCGGTGCCACGTTGGTCTCCACCGGTGCGGCGATGTCGACGGCGATGATGTCCGCGCCGTCCCGCGCCAACCGCAGCGTTTCGGCGCGGCCTTGCCCGCGCGCCGCTCCGGTGACGAACGCGACCTTGCCTGCGAGTTTTCCTGGCATGCGCTCAGCTCCGTTCTCGACTCCGTTGTCCGGCCCCGAGATTCGTCCGGTTCGGCCGATGCGGGAAGGGCGTTTCTCGGCTGCCGAGAAACAGCCGGTGCGACGAGTCTCAGCCGAGTTCGATGGCTCGCCGGATCTGCCGCAGGAGCAAAGCGATCCGCGGGTCGGGCGAGTGGAGCCGGTACGCGCGGGAGATGCCGCGGGCAGTGGTGTGCAGCGCGGGCAGCAGTTCGGCGGCCGCGTCGGCGGCGAACGGGACGGTGACGGACAGGGCGGCGAGCGCGGTGCGGTCGTCGGCGAGGATCGGGACGGCGATGCCGGTGGAGTCAAGGGAGATCCAGCGGCGCGCGACGACGTGCCCGACCCGGCGGGCCTCGTGCACGATCCGGGCCACCTCGGCGCGGTCGACGACGCTGTGCTCGGTGAAGCGGACGATCTTGGCGGAAGAGAGGATCTCGTCGCGCACGCCCGGCGGGGCGAACGCGACGAGCACGATGCCGGGCGACGAGGACAGCGCGGGCAGCCGGACGCCGGGCTGGGTGACATTGGTGGCGCCGGCCTGGCGTGCGGACAGGGTGTCGACGTTGAGCACGTCGTTGTGGTCCAGTACCGAAAGCAGCGTCGGTGCCTGGACGACGGCGCGCAGATCCTCCAGGTAGGGGAGAGCGCTCTCGCGCAGGGTCGGCAGCCCGGCCGAGCGGGCCGCGATCTCCCACAGCCGCACTCCGATCCGGATCCGGCGGTCGGCGTCGCGGTCGAGGATTCCCAGCCGGGTCAGTTCCGCCACGATGCGGTGCGCGGAAGGCACCGGAATCCCGGTGCACCGGGCGATCTCGGACGCGGTGCGCGCGCTGCCCGTGTCTTTGACGGCCTCGAGCACGCGCACGACCCGCTCGATCATCGACTCGCCGCGCGGAGACATCCGCCCCGCCTCCTTCCGCGCGCGGGGGCCGGGCGCGCTGGTCCGACGGCGGCCGGGGTCATTCGTCGGCCCAGGTCACCACTTCCTCCAGCGGCGCGCGAGCGGTGCGGTAGCTGTTCGTCGGGTGGTCCTCGTCGGGGTAGCCGAACGAGATGCCGAGCAGGATCTTCCGGTCGTCCGGGATGTCGAAGTGCTGCCGGATCAGCGTGGCGTGCCCGGCGAGCGCGGCCTGCGGGATCGCGCCCAGCCCGAGGCTTTGTGCCGCCAGCAGGAAGGTTCCGACGTACAGCCCGCTGTCGACGGCGCCGTAGAGGTCGTGCACGGCGTCGGTGGTGACGATGGCGACGTGCGGGGCGCCGAAGAAGCGGAAGTTCTCGAACGCTTGCCGGGCGGATGCTTCCCGGTCGCCGCGTTCGATGCCGACGGCTTCGTACAGTTGCCAGCCGCTGGCGCGGCGCCGGTCGCGGTACACGCCGCGGTATTCGGCGGGCGGGGCGAAGTCGAACTCGGCCGGGTTCTCCCGCGCCCACTCGGTCATCGCTTTCCGGAACCGTTCGGTCGCCGCGCCGCTGGTGACGATCACCTGCCAGGGCTGGGTGTTGCACCACGACGCCGTCCGCTGCGCGAGCGACAGCAGCCGCTCGACGACCGGCCGGGGCACCTGCCGGTCCTGGTAGGCGCGACAGCTCCACCGTGTGACCAGCAGATTCTCGAGTGCCTCGTCAGGGGTCATGCTCGCCAGTCTAGCAATAATATAAAAAATATTTCCAGCTCGGCTCTGGTGGACCCGGGCTCATCGGCTGGACGGCGTGGTTGAGGCGTACGCCGCTTTCGACCGGCAGACCGATGGCAAGGAGATCATCGAGTTCTGGCGCAGGGAAGCGAAAAGGTGCCAGCGAGCCTGAGACCCGCTGGCACCTTTTCGCCGATTCAGGCCCGCAGCAGCTTGGCGAACTCGGCGGCCGGCTGGTCGAGGTCGCCGTCCTTGATCGCGTGCAGCAGTGCGGCTCGCTGGTCCTCGCTCAGCGCCGCGGACAGCACGTCGTGGAACTTCGCGTCCAGATCCGTCTGCGACATCGGGTTTTCCGCTGTCCCGGCGGGGTTGTCCACGAACACGTGCTCGCCCGTGCCGTCCTGATAGGTCACCGTCAGGTCCGCGACCCAGCGCCCGGGGTACTGCTCGTCGAGGTCCGGCCGCACCTCGATTTTCACCTTCCGGGCCAGCGCGGCGACGTCGCTGTCTTCGCCGAGATCCAGTTTCCCGGCCAGGTACGCCTGATGCGTCGAGAACCCGTTGCCGCGCCCCAGCGCCGACAGCGCGAACTGGAACGGCAGGCTGTACTGGAGGTGTTCGATGATCTTCGGCGCGTACGCGTTGCGGTTCTGGTTGCCGATCACCACGTCCCCACCGGTCTGGATGCCCAGCAGCGCCGACTCGATCCGGTCCGCGTCTCCGGTCAGCTGCCGCGCGCCGTCGATGTAGGCGTGGTTGATCCCGCAGCAGCAGTAGGGCTTGAGCCAGACGCGGGAGATCTCGAAGGTCTCGTCGAGCCCGAAGGCGGCCGCAGCCTCGTCGCCGACCTCCCGTCGGGCGAAGGTGCGGAAGAAGCCCTTCGACCCGGTCAGGAAGGTGGTCGGGCCGGTGATCCCGGCTCCGGCGAGTTCGGCCGCGCGGATGCCCCCGCGGGTCCCGATGCCCGAGTGCACGCGTTTGATCGAACCGCCGCCGGAGGTGTACTCGGTGGTGCCGGAAGCGTGGCTGAGCGCGATCGAGAGCGCGTGTCCGGTGGTCTCCAGGTCGAATCCGCGCAGTTTGGCGACCACCGCGGCGGCGCCGAAGGTCGACAGCAGACCGTGCGGGTGGAACCCGCGCACGAGGAGGTCGGGGTTCGCCAGCTTGCCGATCCGCGTGTAGACCTCGTATCCCGCGACGATGGCGGTGAGCACGTCGCGCAGGTCGGAGCCGAGTTCTTCGCCGACGGCCAGCGCCGCGGAGATCACGCAGCTGCCCGGATGCGCGGAACTGGACCGGTGCGCGTCGTCGTACTCGAAGCCGTGGCCGAAGGTGGCGTTGAGGAACGCCGCGTCGGCCGCGCTCATCGCGTCGCCGGTCGCGACGACGTGCGCGTTTCCGGGGACGTGTGCCGCCCTGGTCGCTTCGAGCACGGCTTGGCTCCACGGCAGCGCCGCGCTGCCCACCTGGAGGGCGAGCTGGTCCTGCAGCAGCCGACGGGTCCCGGCGACGGCTTCGGCCGGGATCGCGTCGAAGGTCAGGTCGGTGACGAGCCGCGCCGCGGCTTCTTCGACGGGATAGAAGGTACCCACAGTGGTTGCCTTTCCGATCAGGAGAGGGGGAGGCCGTAGGACTTGAGCTCGACGTAGGCGTCGAAGCCCTCGGGGCCCGCTTCGCGGCCGATGCCGCTGTTCTTGAATCCGCCGATCGGCGCGGTGAAGCCGACCGGGTTGCCGTTGACCTCGACGGTGCCGGTGCGGATCCGCCGGGCGACCGCCAGCGCGTGCTCCGGGTCGGCGGAGAACACCGAACCGTTGAGGCCGTAGTCCGAGTTGTTGGCGATGGCGACCGCCTCGTCCTCGGTGTCGAAGGTGTGCACGGTCAGGACCGGGCCGAAGATCTCCTCCTGGGCGATCTTCGCGCCCGGATCGACGTCGGCGAACACGGTGGGGGAGACGTACCAGCCGCGCTCCAGCCCGTCCGGCCGTCCGCCGCCGATCAGCAGCGACGCGCCGGATGCCCTGCCGTCGGCGAGATAGCCCTCGACCCGGGTGCGCTGCGCCGCGCTGGCGAGCGGGCCGATCTCGGTCGCCGGGTCGAACGGATCGCCGACCGGCATCGACCCGATCAGCTCCACCAGCCGGTCGTGGAGTTCGTCCCGGCGTGAGCGGGCGACGACGATGCGGGTCTTGTTGCTGCAGACCTGGCCGGTGTTGCGCAGCGACACGGCGCGGACGGCGGCGATCGCGGCGTCCAGGTCGGCGTCGTCGAGCAGTACCGCCGCGGACTTGCCGCCCAGTTCGAGCGTGCAGCGGCGCAGGTCCTGGCCGCACAACGCGCCGATCCGCCGCCCGGCCGCGGTGGAACCGGTGAACGACACCTTGTCGACGCCGCGATGCCGGACCAGGTATTCGCTGACCTCCCGCCCCGCCGGGACGATGTTGACCACCCCGTCGGGCAGCCCGATTTCTTCCAGCATGTGGCCGAGGAGGTACGCGTCGAGCGGGGTTTCCGGCGAGGGCTTGAGCACCATGGTGCAGCCGGCCAGCAGCGCGGGGGCGAGCTTGATCATGGTGATCAGCAACGGCGCGTTCCACGGCACGATCGCGGCGACCACCCCGACGGGCTCCCGGGTGACGAGTGCGTGCCCGGTCGCGGACCGGCGGGTGTCCTGCCACGGGTAGTCCGGCGCGAGATCGAGGAACGCGTCGAGCAGCAGTCGCGGGCCGATCGCCTGCATCTTCGTCGACAGCGTGATCGGGCAGCCCATCTCGGCGCTGATCAGCTGCGCGATGTCGGTCTCGTGCTCGGCCAGAGCGGCGCTGAGCTTGCGCAGCACGGCGATCCGCTCTTCGAGCGGCAGGCGGGGCCACGGGCCGCGGTCGAACGCGTGGCGCGCGGCGGCGACTGCCGCGTCCATGTCCGATTCGACGCCCTCGGCCACCCGGGCGAGGCCTTCCTCCGTGGAAGGGGAAACCACGTCGAAGCGCCGGCCGGACGCCGGGGCCGTCCACCGCCCGCCGAGGAAAAGCTTGTCGTAGTGGCCTTGCCACAGCTGGGGCTGTGCGGGCATCGGGGCACGCTCCTTGATCGTCCGAGGGAGACCGGAGTCAGCATACAGAATATAAAATATCTAAACTAGAGGCGGCGGCGAACGGGAGCACCTTGACTCACGACGGGCCAGATAATATAAAATATTATCGCAGTGCACCCTCAGTGAAGGCGGGCGACATGCAGCACAAGCCACTCGACGGCATCCGGATCCTGGAGATCGGGGGCTACATCTCGCTCCCGTTCGGGACCTCGATGCTGTGCGGCCTCGGCGCCGAGGTGGTGAAGGTGGAGAAGCCGGTCGTCGGCGAGGACTTCCGGCGCCGGATGAACAACGAGAGCCCGTACTTCCGCCAGTACAACGCGGGCAAGCGCAGCCTTTCGGTCGACCTCAAGACCGCCGAGGGGATCGACCTGATCAAGGCGCTGGTGCCGCGCTTCGACGTGGTGCTCGAGAATCTCCGCCCCGGCAAGCTCGCCGCCATGGGGCTCGGTCCCGACGAGTGCCGGGAACTGCGCCCGGACGTCGTCTACGGCTCGGTCACCGGGTTCGGCTCCACCGGGCCGCTGGCCGACCGGCCCGCCTACGACACGATCGGGCACGCGTTCGGCGGGCTGTACTCGCTCTTCAGCGACGACGGGCGGCCGCAGCTCGCCGGTGGGCTGAGCGCGGACCTGGTCACCGGGCTGACGACGGCGGCGGGCGTTCTCGCCGCGCTGGTCGGCAAGCTGAAGACCGGGCAGCCGCAGCGGATGGAGACCTCGATCATGGAGGCGGTCAGCGTGCTCACCGCCGATGGCATCACGCAGGCCTTCGAACTCGGCCGCGATCCCAGCCGCACCAGCAGGCACCCGCAGGCGCAGAACTTCTGCGTGCCGACCTCCACCGGCGAGTACCTCGCGGTGCACCTGTCGTCGTCGCAGAAGTTCTGGCAGGCGCTGTGCCGCGCGCTGGAGCGCACCGATCTGCTCGAGGACCCGCGCTTCGCCGAGTACCGCCCGCGCGAGGCGAACTACTTCGAGCTGGTGCCGATCGTCGAGGCGGAGTTCGCGCGGAAACCCAAGGAATATTGGGAGCGCGTGCTCACCGAACACGACGTGCCGTTCGCGCCGGTGCTGTCCATGACCGGCTACCTCGACCACCCGCAGGTGCGGCACCTGGACATCGCCGACCATCAGCCGGACGGTCTCGCGCTGCTCCGTCCGCCGTGGACGTTCGACGGCGTGCGCCCGGACCGGTCTTCGGTCGCGGCGACGGTGGGCGCCGACTCCCGTGCGGTCGCGAGCGAGGTGCTGGCGGCCGAAGACGTCGAAAAGCTGTTCGCGACCGGCGTCCTGTACGAATCCTGAACGATTACTGGAGAACTTCGATGAAGCCGTACCGTTCCATGCTCTTCGTCCCCGGCCACAAGGCTTCCTGGGCCGACAAGGGGCTCGCGTCCGGTGCCGACGCGCTGATCCTCGACCTCGAAGACTCCGTCCCGGTCGCGGAAAAGGAGAGCGCGCGCCCCGTCGTCGCGGAGACGATCGACCGGCTGCACGCGCAGGGCGTGCGTCCCGACGTGTGGGTGCGGCCCAACGCGTCGGTCAGCGGCATCCAGGGCGCGGACCTCGAAGCGGTCATCCGGCCCGGACTGGCCGGGCTGTTCCTGCCGAAGGTGTTCGACGCCGAGGAACTGATCCGCATCGACGCGGTCGTGTCGCACATCGAGGCGCGCGAGGGACTCGAAGCGGGCAGCGTCGGGCTGATCGTGAGCTTCGAGACCGCCGTGTCGATGGCGCACTGCGAGGAGATCGCCGCCGCGACGCCTCGGGTGTCCAGCCTGCTCGGCGCGACCGGCCCGAGCGCCGACGTCGGCCGCGAGCTGGGCTTCGAGTTCACCCCGGCCGGTCTGGAGACGCTGTACCTGCGCAGCAGGCTCGTGCTCGCCGCCCGCGCGGCCGGACTGCACCACCCGGTGGCCGGAGTGTGGCAGGACATCCGCGATCTCGACGGGGCGCGCCAGTTCTGCGCGGACAACAAGCAGCTGGGCTACCGCGGCATGGTGTGCATCCACCCGTCGCACGTGGCGATCGCCAACGAGGTGTTCACGCCGGCACCGGAGGCGGTCGACCACTCCCGACGGCTGATCGAGGCGTTCCGCGCGGCGGAGGCGGCGGGCAGTGCGGCGGTGGACTTCGAGGGCCAGCACGTCGATATCGCGCACGTGAAGACAGCGGAGGGGATCGTCGCGCAGGCGGACGCGATCGCGGCGAACGCTTGATCTTTTCCCGGCTGCTTCCGGGGGCGGTCCGCCTCGGCCGTTTCGAGGATTGCCGCGCGGGCGGAGCCTAGCGCGGCGAATGCCCGGAAAGTACCAATGCCAGGAACTTAAGGCGGTGCTGTGGGTGCCTTCGAGTCGCGTCCGCCCAGGTCGGAGGTGTCGCCTGGCCTGGGATGCGGAGTGTGCGGTCCGTGAGGGGAACCCTGAAGGAATAAAGATAAATGGCCGGTAACCACAACGCCCCCACAAAACCGGCGAGGCGGGGGGGAAGCACTTATAAG